>JANYJN010000176.1 GCA_025358475.1 Candidatus Solibacter sp. | reverse complement strand
GGACCGCGCCATCGTGACGGAGACGCCCGGCACCACGCGCGATCTGGTCAGCGAGACCGCCTCCATCAGCGGCATCCCGGTGAAGCTGTGCGATACCGCCGGCATCCGGCAAACCGCGGAGCGCGTGGAACGGCTGGGCATCGAGCGCAGCTACCAGGCGATGGCGGACGCCGATCTCACGCTGGTGGTGCTCGACCTGGCGCAGCCTTTCACGGCGGAAGACGAGAGTCTGATGGCGCGCGCCGGCCGCCGGGCGCTGGTTGTGGGCAATAAGAGCGATCTGGCGCGCGGGGCGGGGAACTGGCCGCCGACATTGGTTCCCGTCTCTGCTCTGACCGGGGAAGGCATTGCCGGATTGCGCCATGCCATCATGGAAGCTGTGGCCCCGCAGGGCGTTTTGGAGCGGGAGACGGGCTTCATCACCAGCCTGCGCCACGAACAACTGCTGCGCGAATCCGCCGCGTATCTGGAAAAAGCGTGCGAAGCGGCGCGGTCCCTGACGCCGCACGAGATGCTGCTGCTGGATCTGTACGGAGCGCTCCGGCCCTTCGACGCCATTACCGGCGCCACCACGGCCGACGACATCCTGAATCGCATTTTCAGCACCTTCTGCATCGGGAAGTAAGAGGAAGAATCGCCTTCATTTCTTCACCCAGCCCGTAGGGCGAAAGATAGTAGCCCAGTGCGCCGGGCCATTCAGGTCTTGACGTATACGGGTGCGGTCAGCCCGTAGGGCGAAAGATAGTAGCCCAGTGCGTCAGCACTGGGAGAAGGACGTTCCCGTACCAGCCCCGGGACGGGGCGGAAGAGCCAACGTGCTCCCTACTTTCGCCCCGTTCCGGGATTGACAAAACCGCCCGCCTGCTGCCCACGGCTATGCGACGCGGGCTACTATCTGTCGCCCTTCGGGCTCTCCAATCTGCCCACAACCCGTGCAGACTGCTATTTGGCGAGGGAACGCTCGCGATTCCGATCGAGCCACGCCCCCACCGAGGCCGCGCCGGCGATTTCGCCGCGGAGCACCCCGATGAGCAGGTCGCTGGTCAGCACCGTATTGAATTGCTGCGTGTACTCCACCCCCTCCTTCTGCCCGGCCAGCTTCAGGATGTAGGGAATGCGGGGGTCGCTCTTGCCGTCCAACTGCATGGCTTCGCGATACGGATGATCGCTGGTGAAGAGCACCGTCGTCGAATCCCAGGTGCCGGCGTTCTCCATGCTACGGCGGATCTCGCCGACCGTGCGGTCAAGAAGCGCCAGGCTATCCACGTATCCGGCGATGGGAGAATTGCCAAGAGTGAACTCTCCGGTCTTGCGGTTGTATGCGTGGGGCGCGTGAGGGATAGGCAGGTGCACCAGCGTGAAGCCGAAAGCGGTATCGTTCGCCAGGGTTTCCGCTTCGCCCAGAATCGCGCGATAGGTGCTGGTTTGTTGGCCGGCGGACAACGGGCGGCCGAAGAGAGAGAACATGGTGGTTTCGAACAGACTGCGCGCCTGGTGCGGCAGAATCTGCCAGAAGCTATCCCCCATGCTGTTGTATTGCATGGCCATCGGCCGCCAGGTGCAGTAACTCAGGCCGCTCAGGATGCGGCACGCCGGATGGAACCATTCCACCAGGGCGGTGTTGACGCCCAGCGCGCCCGCCCGCTGGAAAACACTGGGTTGCGCGCTCCACGGCACCGGGGCCGCGTTCCCCTTGGGATAGGTCAACAGTAGTTGCCGCGGACCATCCCAGATCACCGAGCTCACCAAACGGCCTCCGTAGTATCCCGGGATCGAGATCGGCGTTTCCGGTCCCGGCGGAAGCGCATTGCCGGCGTAGATGGCGCCCTTGCGGAGGCGGTCGATTTCCGGCAGCGCCAGACTTGAATCGCGATCCACAAAGGTCAACCGGTAATCCCATTCGTCGGCAATGAACCAGAGTACACGGGGAAACTTGCGCGCACCTGCGATCATCGGAACCGTCGCCTTGTTGGCATACTGGCTGGCGTCATAGTGCGACGCCTTCCAGAGTGCCTGGCCGAAGGTGACCGCGCAGAACGGGCTGAGCACAGCCAACACCGCGATGGCCGCGGCGGCCAGTTTACGATGGAAGAACACGATCACGACCAGTGCCACAATGGCGACGCACGCCCCCAGAAGCATCACGCCGTTCACGCCGAGCAGAATGATCAATGGCGATTTCAAGTACGGAAAGCGGTTGGACAGGACGCTGCGCAGCCCGTTCAACGGAATGCACAACCCCAGCACCACTGCCATCTCGGCCAAGCGAAAACTTCTGCCTTTGAGTACGCGGACGGCCAGAATACTGAGTCCCCAGATCACCACAGCGGCCACCAGGACGTTGGCGATTACCGCGAAATACTCCACCGGCTTCGGGGGCGTGACCATCAGGTAGACGTCGGTGTGGTTGTAGGTCAGCAGTTCGGACCAGATCCGCAAGTAGCAGAGATTCGCGAAGGAAAGGGCGGCCAGAAAGGCGCGGCGCATAACCCGGACTACGCCCGTTTCCTGAGCAGATAGAGCCGCCGCGTGGTGCCTTCGACGTACTGCATGCGCACCGTCTCAAAGTGGCGGGCGCACAGGGATTCGAACAACTCCGGGGTGAGATCCCGATGCAATTCCTCCCGTCCGCGCGTCAGGCGCTGGAACATGGAATCGTCCGGCGCGATGAATTCGATCACCAGCAGGTTAGTGGTCAACTCCGCCGCCAGGTCCAGGATATCGGCCAGCGGCACCCGCTCCGTCACCAGCATGTGATGGATTACCGCCAGCATCAACACCGCGTCGAACTTCCCGCGCGCGCGATCGAGGAAGCTCGCGCACTCCTGGTTGCGCCACCCGGTCCCCGGACTCGGCCGCGTCAAATTCACCGCCAGGGGCAGAATCTCCAGCTTCTCCGCCCGCGCCTGCCGCCACACCGTGCCCAGCACCACGGGGTCGTAATCCAAAGCCACCACTTTGGCCCCGCCGCGCGCTGCGATCGCGCTAAAGTGGCCCGTGTTACAGCCCACGTCCAGCACGGAACGCGACCCGAACTCGGCCAGCGCCTCCCCCACGAAGCGCTGCTTGGCCTGGAAATGGTCCGTCGTGTAGTTGTTGTTGGTGGCCATATAATCCGACCACACGCTGCGGGTGCCTTCCGCCGGCTTGAGGCGGCGCAGCGTGCGCCCAAGGCCGTGCAGCACGTGCTCCAGAATGAAGCGCGCCTTGGAGGGATCGCTCAACAGCTTTTTCCGGTAGATGGAGCTATCGTCCTGCTTGTGCTTGGCGCCCAGCCAGGTGGGCATGCTCACCAGGCTGACGAAGGGCGGGCGCAGGCGCTGGGAAGGCCGGCTCCAACGGTAGACTTCCTCGGGTTCGAGCCCGTCGCGCCGAGTGGTCAGAATCTGGTCAAGCCCGAGGCCGTAGGCCTGGTTGGCCAGCAGGGGCAGCAGGAAAGTGCGGACGAACTGGGCGTAGGGCAGCCAGGTGGCGTCGCCCGCCTCGCGGCGCTCAAAGCTGAGCACGTCGATGAAGACCGGCTCGGGGCCGCGGAACAGGACGTTGTAGGGCGTACCGTCCTTGAGGCCCAGGCCATCGGCCAGCAGGGCCTGCGCCAAGTCCAGGGTGAGCAGGGCGGCGGCATGCAGCATCTCGGCAGTCCACTCGTAGGGGAAGCTGGGGAAATCGACGCGCTCGTGCTCCAGGATGATCTGCCCGCCGCGGGCGTCATAGAGTTGGCGAATAGAGGGGTCGGCGAGCAGCTCGCGGCATTCGTCGGGGTCCAGCTTGCGGGTGGGGACGACGGCGCCGGAAGCCATCAGTTTTCGGCCGGATGGGGAAGCCAGGAAGGCCTCCAGGTCAGCGGCGCCGAGGGCGTTGACGATGCGCAGAACTCGCCCCTGGTAATGGAACAGACTACCGGCGGGATCGCGGAATGAGGCGGTGATGGGTGGTGTCGGGGGCGCCGGCGGGCTCAAACTTTTGGACCTTTTCGGTTCCTAAACCAAGCCGTGATCCGGCGGAAGTAGAAGCTCACGCCGACCAGCCCGGCGACCAGCATCTGCCAGATCAGCGCGCCCGAGCCGGGATCCGTGTAAGCGCGGGCTTCGCGTTCGGTGGCGAACATCACCAGAGCCATAAAAAACAGGGCTCGGACTGGCAGGTTCAGAAACTGTTTGGCAGTTGATTTGTGCATGGATACGGGCCGGGTCAAAACCGGCTCTCCCTTTATTCTACCAATTTCATAGCCAAGCGGCAGTACCAGATGGGGCGGCGGGTACCCTTAGAGGTATTCCGCTCGCGCCCGGTCTCCAACCGTCTGAAGTTGTGCTGTTGGGAGCATCCCCTCCCTGACGAATCTAGCGGTCGGGGTTTTGACCG
>JANYJN010000136.1 GCA_025358475.1 Candidatus Solibacter sp. | reverse complement strand
ATCCTGATCTCCGGCAACGCGCCCGGCGGCAACGGCACCCTGGGCACTCTCACCCAGACCTTGCTGCAGAATATCGAAGTGCTCTCCGCCGGCCAGGATTTCAAGAAAGACTCGGAAGGCAAACCGGTCGTGGTGCAAGTGGTTAACATGCTGGTCACCCCAACGCAGGCCGAGCAACTCAGCTTGGCGGCCAGCCAGACCAGCATCCAACTGGTTCTCCGCAACCCGTTGGACCACGAGATCGCCAAGACTCCCGGGACCGCGCTGCAGCGCCTCTTCAGCAATGGACGATTGCAGCCGCCTCCATCGGACACGTCACCGCGCCCCCGTACCGTAGCCAAGCGGGTAGTTCCGGTATTAGCCATTGCGCCGCCCCCAAAGGAGATCCCCTTCGTCATGGAAATCATCTCCGGTAACACCAAGACGGAAAAGAAATTCGGCGGAACTCCGGAGGTAAAATAAGTGTCGCGACTTTGCATTGCAGGTGTCCTGGTGGCGGCCTTCTGGCTCTGGGACGCTCCTATCAGCCGCGCCGGTGGAGATGAAAATCCCAAGCAGCAGGAAGTCACGCTCGCCGGCGGGCCGGGCAAGCTGGTGGTCACCGTCGGCAAGAGCTTGATCATCGATAGCCCGACGAAGATCCAGCGCATCTCCGTGGCCAACGGCGAGCTGATTGAAGCCGTCGCCGTCAACCCGAAGGAAGTCCTGATCAATGGCAAGGCCGCCGGCGAGACTTCGCTGATCGTATGGCAGGAAGGCGGCAACCGCCTGCTCTACGACCTGACCGTGCGGCTGAGCCCCCTGCGGCTCGACGTTGTGCGGCAGCAACTAGCGCGCGATTTCCCCAACGAGGATATCAACGTCACTTTCGAAAACGAGACGGCCTTTGTGCGCGGCACGGTAAAAGATGTGATCGCCGCCGAGCGCGTCATGGCGATTAGCGCCTCGCTCGGCAAGTCCGTCAACCTGCTGCGGGTCGAGGTTCCCCCCGTGGAGCAGCAGATCCTTTTAAAAGTGCGTTTCTGTAATGTGGACCGCACAGCCAGCACCGAACTGGGCGTCAGTTTCGCTTCAGGAGCTTTCAACCAGTCCACCGCCATTGGCACCGGACAGTTCACCGGCCCCAGCGTCGACACCGCCGGCAAGGTCAGCCTCTCCGACATGCTGAGCGTTTTGTTGTTCCGTAAAGACCTGAACCTGGCGGCATCCATCAAGGCGCTGGAAGGCAAGGCCCTGCTCGAAACCCTGGCCGAGCCAAATCTTCTGGCCATTAACGGCAAGGAGGCCAGTTTCCTCTCCGGCGGCGAGTTCCCATTCCCCATGATTCAGCCTGGCCTCGGGGGCAATACGGTCACCATCTCCTTCCGCGAGTTCGGTATCCGCATTCGTTTCTTGCCCCGCATCACGCCCCGTGGGACCATCCAACTCCAGGTTGCCCCGGAAGTCAGTTCGCTCGACTTCGGCAACGCGGTCATCTTCTCCGGCACTACGATCCCCGCCATGAGTACGCGCCGCATCCAGACCGAAGTCGAACTCGAGAGCGGACAGAGCTTTGTGATCGCCGGCCTGTTGGACAACCGGCTGACGGAGACCATCAGCAAAATCCCCGGTCTGGCCAGCATCCCGCTGCTCGGCAAGTTGTTCACCAGCCGTTCCATCAAGCGCAACAATTCCGAACTGCTGGTCATCGTCACACCGGAAGTGGTGCGGCCCATTCCCGTCGGACAGCCTGTGCCCATGCTCAACATGCCGCTCCCCTTCATGACCAAGAACAGCGATTTCGAGATGCACACGCCGGGGATCGATAAGACCGGGCCGGTGACGGTCAAGCCGCCCACCGATTCCATACCTATCGAACAGTTGATCCAGCAGCGCAAAGAAGGCCAGGCGGCTCCGCCGGCCAACCCGCAGTTCATGATCTTCCCCACACCGCAGGCGGCCCCATCCGTGAACCCCGGCTTGACGCCGTCCTCTACCGGAGGCGCCGCCAAGTGATCTGGCGACCGGGAGATTCCACATGTATCCGCTGACCATCGGCTTGGCTATCGAAAATCGGGAACTCTGGGAGCAGGCGCAGGCCACTCTCGCCGATCTGCCATTCCGCATCATCGTGGAACACCAGGATGTCGGGGATGTCGGCAACTTTCTGGACCGTCTGGAGCGTATGCGCCCGGACGTCGTGCTGGTGGATATCAGCGGGTGGAAGGAACCTCTGGAGGGTCTGGTCGCTTCCATCAGGGCCGCTGCCGGCGATCCCATGATCATCGCGCTCAACACCACGGCCGATGCCGATGCCATTCTCTCCTCCCTGCGCGCCGGCATTAACGAATATCTCTACCCGCCGTTGCAGGAGCCGCTCAGGAAGGCGCTCGAACGGCGCAGCATGGAACGCAGCCGGCGGCGCGAGGGGGCCAAGGGCAGTGGCAAGTCTCTGGGTTTCATGTCCGCCAAGGGCGGCTGTGGCGCCACCACGCTGGTGTGTCACGTCGCGGCCGAACTCGGCCGCATGAATCAGCGGGTCCTGCTGGCCGATTTGGATCTCGACGCTGGCATGGTCGCGTTCATCACCAAAACCAAGTCGGTCTACTCCATATTGGACGCGGTCAGCAACCTGCACCGTCTGGACATTCACTACTGGAAGGCGCTGGTCTCTAACGGCCTGCCGGGGGTGGAGATCGTCGCCTCCCCGCTGGCACTGGCATCGAAAAACCAGCCCAAGGACGAGCAGATCCGCCAGGTGCTGAGCTTCGCGCGCCCCCACTACGATTGGACCCTGGTAGATCTGGGCCGCAGCCTCACCCACCTGGGCATGGCGGCGCTGGAAGAAATCGATGAAGCCTGCCTGGTCACCACGCTGGAAGTCCCCGCGCTGCACCAATCCAAGCAAATCATCCAGACCCTGATTGACAGCGGTTACGGCAAGCACCGCATCAAGCTGATTCTCAATCGCGCGCCCAAGCGCCTGGACATCACGCCCGGTGAACTCGAAAAAATGCTCGGTACGCCGATTTTTTGTACCGTGGCTAACGACTATCCCGAGTTGTACGAAACCTACGCGGAGGGCCGGATGCTCTCGCGGACTTCGGACCTGGGGAAGCAGATCACAAAGCTCGCCCTGAAGTTGGCGAACCTCGATGAGGACAATTCCGCGCCCATCGTCAAGAAGCGCTTCGCATTGTTCGGATAAAGGTGTGCGGATAAAAGTGTTCGGATAAAAGGCAAACCACGATGGCTTCCATGATAGATCACGGAACAAGGTCCGGCGAGAACCCGGAGAGCGGCTGGGTGAATCCGCTCTTCACGCGTGAGGGCTCCACTCCCGAGTACCAAGAGCTGAAGTGCGGCAGGGTCAAGGGCCGATTCCGCGCGACGGGCATCCGTCCCAAATTCTATGATCGCCTCCAGCAGTGCGGCATCGTTGTTCCCACGCAGATGTTTCCAACGGTTGTGGAGATTAATTAATGCTCCTCCCCGTCGTAGTTGTCTTCGTCGTGGTGTTCGCGCTGGCTTTGCTGGCTGTCAGCGTGGGGCAGAAGTATTTAGACACTCGGCGAAAGAGCCAGGTGGTGGACATGCTGCACACGGCCTCGGGCGACGAGGATATCAGTGTCAGCAACCTACTCAGGGAAATCGAGTCCGACAAGCCTACGGGTCTCAAACGGCTGTTCGCCAGCCTACAGTTTTCCAAGCACGCGGAAGAGCAGATCCAGCAGGCCGGCTTGACGTGGACTTCCAACCGCCTGTTGACCGCCATGGCGTTGATGACGATCCCGGGCGTGTTGCTGGGCCTATTTATGCCCATCATCGGCGCCGCCACACCCGTCGTCCTGGCTCTCTTCTTCGGATGGATTCCTTACCTCATCGTGCGGTCCAAACGCAAGAAAAGGCTGGCCACACTGGAAGAGCAATTCCCCGAATCCTTGGACTTCCTGGCACGCTCCATGCGCGCCGGCCACGCCTTCTCAATCAGCCTGGAAATGGTGGGCGAGGAGATTGCCGATCCGCTGGGGCAAGAGTTCCGCGCGCTTTTCAACGAGCAGAACCTGGGCGCGCCCCTCGATATCGCGTTACGCAATTTCACCATGCGCGTTCCCCTGCTGGACGTCCGCTTCTTCACATCGTCGGTGCTGCTGCAGAAGCAGACCGGCGGCAACCTCAGCGAAATTCTTTCCCGTCTCGCCTACGTCATCCGCGAGCGTTTCCGCCTCAAGGGACAAGTCAAAGCGGCCAGCGCCCACGGGCGCCTCACTGCCACCGTTCTGACCCTGTTGCCTCTGGCCACCATGGCCTGTCTGCTGGTTGTGGCCCCCGGCTATTTGCAGGGGATGGCCGCGGATTCCGACGGCAAGTATATGATTGGCGGCGCCATCGTGGCGCAGATCCTGGGCAATTATTTCATCAAGAGGATCATCAACATTAAGGTCTGACATGGCACATCCAGTATTGTTCACCATATGCGCGTTTTTCATGCTGCTGCTCATCCTCGGCTGGGTGGGTTACCGTCTGATCTACAAGCCCGGCCGGTTCATGCGACAGTTGGGCAATCCGGTCATCACCACCGATTCCGAACGCTTGATGGACGCCGGCGGCGAGGCCAAGTCCGGCACCCTGGTGACCTTCCTCCAGGGCCTCGGGTCGCGCGTGCCCTCTTCGGAGGGCGAGGTCGCCAACCTGAAGGCCGACCTGACCCGCGGTGGCTTCCGCTCGGATAGCGCGCTGCCGGTCTTCTATGGTCTCCGCATCGTGGTCACTTTGCTCATGCTGGTGCTGTGCGTCATGCTCTTAGCCAGGATGCCGGATAATCCCGTCATGAAGTTGGGCCTCATGGCTTCGGGCATTGGCGCAGGCTGGATTCTGCCGCGATTCTTCCTGGAAAAGAAGGTCGCCAAGCGGCAGGAAGTTCTCCGCCTCTCACTGCCCGACGCGTTGGATCTGATGGTGGTCTCCATTGAGGCCGGCTTAGGCTTGGACCAGGCTATCCAGCACGTCGCCCGCGAACTCTACGGCAGCCATCCGGAACTCAGCGATGAGATGTCCCTGGTCAGCCTCGAAATGCGTCATGGAAAACGGCGCAGCGAGGCGCTACGGAATTTTGCCGAACGCACCGGAGAGGCCGAGTTGCGCAAGTTGGTCGCCATCCTGGTGCAGAACGACCGCTTCGGCACGAGCATGGGGGAAAGCCTGCGCACGCATTCCGATTTCCTGCGCGTGCGGCGCCGCCAGGAAGCCGAAGAGCGCGCCGGCAAGGTCGGCGTCAAGCTCGTGTTTCCGATTTTCTTTTTCATATTGCCGTCCATGCTGATTGTGGCGGCCGGGCCAGGACTTTTACAGGTCTTCAAGTACCTATTCCCCATGATGAAAACCATGGAGTGATACGCAAAGGAGCGCATAGACGATGGACAACACACTAGTGCAGGCTGGTATCTGGATCGCGGCTGGGGGCATAATGATGCTCTTTTTGAAACGGCGGCGGGCACGCAGAAATTCCCGGTAATCATCAAAGAGAACTCGAAACTACGAAAGGAGGAGCCCTATGAACCTCGTGATACAAGGAACAATCTGGCTGGGTGCCGGCGTAACGCTGGTCATGCTGCTTTCGCGCCGCCGCAGCCGCCGCACCTCACGGTGATACTCGCTGCAATGACGGCTGGCGTAACGCGGACAGTTCCAGAGCTTTCGCTAGCCACGTCCAAAACCTGATGCACTGGGCGGGAATCGAAGAATCGAGTGCCGAGCTGCGTGCCCCGCTACCGCGTCGGTTAGTCACCGCCCGGTGCGACGATTCGTGGTGCATGCCGGAATGGCGGCTACGTGGTCCAGAACCGCGGCTTGCCTCTGCTGGACAGTTGATTTAAGGACCGGGGCGGTCGTATGGCCGTCCGCTATTTGAAAGCAGATACGCTATGTGGAAGCACATCACTCAAGGCATTGCCGGGCTACCCGCTGAGCTCAACCGTCCGCGCCCCGCGAACTGGCCTTGGAGAAAAATCATGTCGGACGCCGGGCTTTTGGTGGCCTTCGCGTTGACTTCCTCCTGGCTGATTCGCCGGTGAGCGGTGCGGTCTTCAGCCGCCCGTGGGCCCCGCGGCAGTCAGCATCACCATCAGGTTCCAGATCACCAGCCCGCCATACCAGTAAGAGATCCAGCGGACGACATGCGATTTGTTCAAGTAGACACAAAGAGCGCCGATCCCCAGTGCCAGCACTTTTGAAGCGATCACCGCAGTGGCAGGCCCGGCATGCATCATCAGCCGGATGAGCGGACTGGCCTCCGCCGCGCCCAATCGAAAACCCAGGAGCGTAGTCAACAGATCCAGCAATTGAAGGTAGACGAAAACTTGGTAAATGCCCATTCAGTGTTTCCCCTGGTAACCTATCGGCACTCCTCTGGATATAGTTTAGCCCGTGTGCGACTCAAATAAATGCGATTGTGTACTGCCTATATTGGAAACAATCGCCCGCTTTGTTAAGAAACTACGGATTTCGTACTTTACTTGCGCTTCTTGCTTGTTTCTCAGATGCAAAACGGTTAAGCATCCACGTGACCTTGCCGCCTCGGGCTTGCCGGGATCCGTCTGCTAAATTGATGAAAGTGACTTCTTCGGTGTTCAACCCCTTCCTGATGGTGGAATCCAGCGGACGGCGCTTCCCCCTGGGCGATGGTCAGTCGTGGGCCATTGGACGTGGCGACGGATGTGCCGTGATGCTCGCTAGCCGCTCGGTATCGCGGCTGCACGCCCTAATCCAGCGTAGGGACGCCGGCGATCTCTCGCTGGTGGATCTGGGCAGCCGCAACGGTTCCTTTGTCAACGGGACGCGGGTAAGCTTTCCAGTGGCGCTCGACGACCAGGACAAACTCCTGTTCGGCGATCAGCCAATGATCTTCCACAACCCGGCGCGCTCCGCATCCGTGCTGGCGGCCTCCACCGTGGACCTCAGGAACGAGCCCACCACAGCGCTGCACACCCACTCGCTGACCACCATTCTGGTGGTGGACATCCGCGATTTCACGGCGCTGGCTCGCACGCTGCCGGAATCCCTGCTCTCCCAAACCATCGGCACCTGGTTCTTGCGTAGCGGGCAGATTGCGCAGCGGCTGGGAAGTTGGGCGCAGAAATACATCGGCGACGCGGTGATGGCGGTGTGGGTACACGATGGTCCGGAGCAGGTGGGCGCGGACATTTTGCGCGTACTGCGCGCCGTGACCGAGATCGATGTGGCCGCGGCGGAGATCAGCAAAGCGCTGGCGCTGCCGGTCCCGTTGCGCATCGGCGCCGGCGTGAACACCGGTCCGGCGATTCTGGGCGGCACGGACTACACAGCGCTCGGCGACACCGTCAACGTGGCTTTTCGTCTCGAATCGGCCACCAAGGCGATCGGCCTTGGGGTAGCCGTGGGAGAGCGCGTCTATAACGAACTGGGTGCTCCGGCGCGGAGCAGTTTCGTCCGGCGCGAAGTGCAACTAAAGGGATACGACGGTTCCAGCATCGCTTGGGCGATCTCCTTCGACGTCTTGCGGAATATGTTGCAGCGCTAGTGTCCTGAGTTGTCTATTCGCGGTCGAAGCAGTCGAAGGTACTGGTGGTACCGTTGTAGTATATACAAGTGTTATCTATGGCTTGGAGCCGGTGACAGAACACGCAGGGCAGCCCGGTCCAGCACAGGAGACAAAGGTGGAGATCTCTGTGGTTGTTCCCGTATATAAGTGCGGTGATTGCGTTCATGAGCTCCACCGCCAACTGGTATCCGTACTGGAACCCCTGGTGCGTTCTTTCGAGATCATTCTGGTCAACGACGGATGTCCGGCCAATTCCTGGGAAGCGGTCCACGCCGCGGCCGCATTCGATACCCGGGTCAAAGGCATCAACCTCAGCCGCAATTTCGGCCAGCACTATGCCATAGCAGCGGGCGTCCATCACTGCAGCGGCGATTGGCTGGTAGTCATGGACTGCGACCTGCAAGACCGCCCCGCCGAGATTCCGAACCTGTACCGGAAAGCCCTAGAAGGCTATGACATCGTCTACGCGTTGCGCCACAACCGGCACGACACGTGGAGGAAGCGCGCGCTTTCGCGTGGGTTCGCGGCGATTTACAATCTTCTGAGCGACATCAAAATCGAGCCGAACGCCTGCAATTTCTCCATTGCCTCGCGACGGGTGATCGAGGGCTACTGCCGTCTCAAGGAACTCAATCGATCCTATCACCTGCTGCTGCGCTGGCTCGGCTTTCGTTTCACGTATCTGCAGGTCGAGCACTCGGACCGTTTTGCCGGCAGTAGCGCCTACAACGTCCGGCGGGGGTTTCTGCTGGCAATCGAGTCGATCACCTCGCAATCCAACAAACCGCTGATCCTGTCGATCCGCGCAGGCTTCCTGATGTCGGGCTCCGCCGTGGTGGTCGGCCTCTATTTTATCCTGCGGTACCTGATGCACGGCATAGGTGTAGCCGGATGGAGTAGCGTGATTGTGTCCCTCTACTTTATCGGCGGCCTGATCCTCGCCAATCTGGGGGTAGTGGGCTTGTATATGGGCAAGGTTTTCAATGAAGTGAAGGAACGTCCGTTATACCTCGTCAAGGAAACGGTGAATTTGGAGAGCGGCGAGGCTGCGGTGCTGTCTCAGCAAGGTTTAACGCATTCGCAACGAGGACCTCACTAACCAATCCGTGAGCCCTTCGACGATGCCGCAATGGGCCAGAGATCGCTATGCAAATCAACATTCTCGAGTACCTGGAGCATGGCGCCGCAAGCCAACACCCCGGCAAGATTGCCATCGTCGATGCGGCGCGCTCCTATACTTTCGCTGAACTGGAACGCTACGCAAAGCGCTGCGCTACGCTAGTAATCCGCCGAGCCGACGTCACCTGTCGGCCGGTCGCGGTGTTTCTGCCCAAGTCTGCGAACGTGATCTTCGCGGACCTGGGCATCGTCTACAGCGGCAACATCTACGCCAATCTCGATGTCAAGTCCCCCGCGCAAAGGGTGAAGGGGATCATCGGCAACATCGCTCCCGTCCTGGTGATCACCTCACGGGCCCTCGCCCCGCAACTTGCCGGCATAGGCGTGCCTGACACCGCGCTCTTCTTCATCGAGGATATTGAGGACGAGAACGTGGAGCCGGATGGGGCGGCCCTGTGGCAGCGTTTGCAAGGCGTCATCGACACCGACCCGCTCTGCATCATTCACACTTCCGGATCCACCGGACTTCCCAAGGGTGTGGTGCTCAGCCACCGCGGCACGATCGACTTTATGGACTGGTGCTTCGAAAAGCTGAAGCTGGATGGCAGCGAGCGAATCGGAAGTCTGTCGCCCTTCTATTTCGATATCTTTACGCTGGAATTGAATCTCTGCATTGCCAAGGGCGCCACTCTCGTCATCATCGCAGATCAGCTTGCCATCTTCCCGGCCAAGCTGGTGGAATTCATGCAACAGCAGGCCATCAGCTTCCTCTTTTGGGTGCCGTCGATCATGGTCACCATCTGCAACCAGGGACTGCTAGAGCCGTTCGACCTTTCCGCGCTCAAGACCGTTTTCTTCGCCGGTGAGGTCTTCCCAATGAAGCACCTGAACCACTGGCGCCGCAAGCTTCCGGGCGCGATGTTCGTCAACCTATACGGCCCAATCGAGATCACCGTGGATTGCACCTATTTCGTGCTTGACCGCGAATTCGCCGATGATGAGTGCCTACCCATCGGCTTCCCTTGCGGCAACACCGACATCCTGATCCTCAGCGAGGCGAACCGGCCCTGCGCCGTCGAGGAGCGGGGCGAGCTCTGCGTTCGGGGCAACTCGCTCGCCATGGGGTATTGGAACGATCCCGAAAAGACCGCGAAAGCCTTCGTGCAGAATCCGCTGAACACCAGCTACCCGGAGCTGATTTACCGCACCGGCGACTTGGTCTACCGCAACTGCCGCGGCGAAATCATGTTCGTCGGCCGCCTGGATTTCCAAATCAAGCACATGGGTTACCGCATCGAACTGGCGGAGATCGAGTACCAGATCCTGGCTATCGAACAGATCGCCAACGCGTGCGTTCTGTACAATAAGGGTAAGAAAGAAATCACGCTGTTCTACGAGACTAGGCACGGAGATCTCTCGCCCGCGGCGATCCGCCAGAAGCTCTCGCAGATCTTCCCCAAGTACATGCTGCCCAGCGCGTTTCACCAGATGCAGGAACTGCCCCGAAATCCCAACGGGAAGATCGACCGCAATGGTCTGAGCGTCACTCTGGAGCAGATGGCGTGATTCAGCCGGTCCGGAACCGGGCGGATCTGCTGGACGCCCTCGAACGGGTCAGGGGCGCGGGCGCTGCGCCGGTCACGAACTGGTTCGCGACACCCGAACGGATCGATTACTGGATCGGCCGCGATTCCCTCTCCCTTCTGCAAGGCGAGCGCGAACTACTGATCCTTCGCCGCGATCGAGGTTTCCACCGCATCTATCACTCCGCTGCGGACCTCGGGGCGCTCTCCGCCGTGCTGCGGAACGCAAGCGCGGAACCCGCCATCAACGGCGTCCTCGCTGCGGACCTCATCGGCCGGCCCCAGGAAGTAGATCGAGTTGCCGGGATCTATCGCGAAAATGGATTTGCCGATCACAACTTCTTGGTCCGCATGATCCGTTTGGCAGCGCCGGAGGAAGCTGTAGAGTCAGAGCCGGGCGTGGCGTTCGCCGGGCCCGCCGACGTCGCGCCAGCCGCCGACTTTCTCGACCGGCTCCTCGACCCCTATACCGACCAGATTCCGGACGAGGACGAGATCCGCGACGCCGCCGCGCGCGGGAACCTCATCCTGGTCAGGCGCGGCGAATCCGTGGCTGGCCTGCTTCTGTTCGAAACCGTGGGCATCACATCCCACCTGCGCTATTGGTACGTCGATGGCGCGGCCCGCAATCAGGGGATCGGCGCCCGTCTGATCCGGCAATTTTTTCGTCTGTCCAGCGGTAGCAAACGGTGGATTCTGTGGGTAGCCAGCGGCAACTCCGATGCCATTGCGAAATATCGCCACTACGGATTCCAGCCGGAGACGCTGGTTGACCGGATCATGATCCGGAGGTGATAATCGAGAGTGCCAACCATTGCAGAGATTTTGAAAGAAATCCGTCCGGAGTTCGATTTCACGGCATCGCAGGATTTTGTCGGCGAAGGAATGCTGGATTCCTACGACATCGTAACGCTGGTTTCGGATCTGGACAGAGCTTACGGGATTTCCATCTCGGGATTGGATATCGTCCCGGAGAACTTCCAGAACATCGCTTCCATTCAAACGCTGCTGCAAAAATACGGAAAAGCATGAACCTCATATTCGGCCACCGCAGAATCGCCGGTCTGCTGGCAGTGGTCCCCGCTAACGAACGCAGCTTCGTGGACGAGATGGCCAATTTCAATTTTCCGCCGGCTCGTTCCCTCAAGCTCAAACAGGTCATGGGATACGATAAGCATCGCATCGTGGACGGCCCCGTCTGCGCATCCGATCTGGTTTGTTTCGGCATGGAACACCTATTTGCTTCGGGGATGCTTGGCCGCGATGATTTCGATGCCCTGATTGTGGTCACCCAATCGCCGGACTACCTCATGCCGCCCACCAGCAGTGTGATCCAGGGGCGGCTCGGCCTGAAACAAGACATGTTCTGCCTGGATATCAATCAGGGCTGCGCCGGCTTCCTCATCGGCCTGTATCAGGCCTTCTCCCTGCTGGAGCAGCCTGCCGTGCGCCAGGTTGTCCTGATAAATGTGGACGTGCTGAGCCGGAAAACATCGTCCCGGGATCGCAACAGCTACCCTCTGATCGGTGATGCCGCATCTATCGCCATTGTGGAGCGCTCCGAAGACGGAACTCCGATTCACGCCAATTTGAAGATGGACGGAACCCGGCGCGAGGTGCTTATGATCCCGGCGGGCGGGCTCCGCTTGCCCTCATCGCCTGAGACCGCCGTTCTGGGGGACGACGGCGAGAATAACTTCCGCGCCAAGGACAACCTGCGCATGGACGGCACGGCCGTCTTCAATTTCGTGCAGGTCGAAGTGCCTCCGATGATTCGCGATCTGCTCCATACGGCGCAGGCCGACATGAAGGATGTGGATTACTTTCTGTTCCACCAGCCCAACCGCTTCATGCTCCAGAAGCTGGCGGACCAGATGAAGGTTCCGTACGAAAAAATGCCGAGCAATATCGTCGAGCACTACGGCAATTCCAGCGGGGTCACGATCCCCATGGCGATCGTCCACAACCTGCGGGAGCGGCTTCTGGCCGGATCCATCCACGCATGCCTGGCCGGCTTTGGCGTCGGCCTGACGTGGTCGTCGATGCTGATGCGCCTCGGCCCGCTCGATTTCTGCGAGATGGTCAACTATAAATAAGGATTATCAATGGACGGCTTTTACGAAAAAATAGCAGAAATCCTGGAAGTGGATGCGGTCAACGCCTCCGATGTGCTGACGGACTTTCCGGAGTGGGATTCTCTATCCGTGCTTTCAGCGATCGCCATGATCAGTTCGGACTACGGCGTAAACTTGACGGCTGCCGACCTCCGGGGCATCGCCACCGCCCAGGCTCTCCGCGACCTGGTCGCCGGCAGGCGCGGCAAGTAGTCGAATGGAACCCACCCCCCACACTTTGGTTACGGGAGCTTCCTCCGGGATCGGCCGCAGCGCGGCTGTTCGCCTTTCCCGGGAACGCAACCTGATCCTGCACGGACGCAACCCGCAACGCCTCGAGGAGACGCTGAGAATGTGCCTCAATCCGGAACGCCACACGGTCTGGTCATTTGACCTAAAAAACCCGGGCGAGTTGGCGGGTTCCCTGACTCCGCTGCTGGTTGCTTCGGGCCGGTGCGTCGACGCCTTCGTGCACTGCGCAGGCATGGTGACGGTCCTGCCCATGCGTAGTTTGGACTACCGCGTCGCTCGGGAGATCATGAAAGTCAACTTCTTCTCCGCGGCGGAGATCATAAATGTGCTGCTGAAGAAGAAGGTCAACAGCCAGCGGCTGACGAACATTCTGTTCGTCTCCAGCATCTGGAGCCGATTCGGAGCGCGCGGCCACAGCGCCTACTGCGCCAGCAAGGCTGCACTGGATGGCCTGATGCGGGCGCTGGCGGTGGAACTGGCTCCCGCCATACGGGTTAACTCCATCCTGCCCGGCGCCATTCGAACGTCCATGGCAGCCCAGGGTTTCGATGACTTAACAATCCTCGAAAAGCTGGCACGCGACTATCCGATGGGAACCGGCCTGCCCGATGATATCGCGGATGCAATCGAGTTTGTGCTCTCCGCCAAGGCTCGCTGGCTGACCGGTCAGCAGATCGTGATAGACGGTGGCCGGACGGTCAACATGTCGCTCAAATAAGGGATAGGCACATGAAGGAGATTCCCCTGTTTCAGGTTCAGGACGGCTCCTGGATCGGTAAATCGCAGCTACTCTCTCTTCTGGAGAAGGTGAAGGCTCAAGATGCCAGTGTGCTCTACATGCATACCGGCCTGACTTTCGGCCCGCCCAACCCCCGGCTCGGCCGCCAGGAATTGTTGGGACATCTCTATGAGGTGGTCGCGGCACTTGGGGTTCCTACGCTACTGGTCCCGACGTTTACCTTCAGCTTCTGCAATGGCGAGGATTACGGAGTGCAGTCATCACGTTGCAGGATGGGCGCTCTCAACGAGTACATTCGCAAGGTTCCGGGCGCGATTCGCTCGGTGGACCCACTGATGTCTTCGGTCCTGATTGGGGAGGACCGCGATCTTGTCCAGGACCTCGGGAAGCACTCTATTGGCGCGAACTCGACCTTCGATAAACTGCACCAGCGTGGGGCGGCGGTCCGTTTTCTCTTTCTCGGCACCACCGTAAGCGAGTGCTTCACCTATACGCATTACGTGGAGGAGCGTCTCGCCGCGCCCTCCCGGTACAATCGCGATTTTACGGGCCAGATCACGGACGGAGACCGGACTTGGAAAGACACCTACACTCTGTTCGTACGCTACAAGGGAATCGTGCCCAGTGCCAGCGGGCTGCTGGAAAATACCCTGCTGGGCCGGGGACTGCTGCGCAAGGTAAGCTGCGGTGCCAGTTCCATTTCCTGCGTGGATGAGCCCGACGGGTACGAAACGATCGTCGGGCACCTGCGGGAGAACATCAATTGCTATGTAGGCGCCGACCCAGGCGACCGTAACACCGAATTCTCTGTCTCAGATATGGTGGCGCTATGAAAATTGAGCGGATCGCAATCGATTCCCAGGTCCTGGGAGGCAACGTACTGGCTATCCAGGACTTCGACCCCGCCGCGGATTTCGCCGCATTTGAGCGCAGTTACATCGCCGATTACCAACCGGTATACGTATCCGCCAAAGTCCCGCTCGAACGGATCCTGGATGTGCACTCTCTCGAACACGCCGGTTTCCAACTGGCTGAATGCCAGATCCGCTCGATAATTAAACTGAGGAAGCCCTACGACGTCGCCTCATACCCTTACGATTTTGAACGGGTCGTCCGGGAAGAAGACCTCGGTCCTGTGCTCGACATCGCCGGCACGACGTTTGTGCACGACCGCTTCTCTACGGATCGTTCCATCGACCCCGCCGTCTCCGGTGCGCGCTTCCGGGGATACGTTCGACAATCCTTCCTTGCACCCGACCAAGCGGTCTACCGCCTCGTGGACCGGGAACGCCGCACGGTTGCCTTCAAGACTCACCGTTATGTTAGCGGCACGGAGGTTCTTTTCCTTCTGGGCGGCGTGCATGCAGACTATAAAACCTTGGGTCTCGGCCTGATCAACGAGTACTTTGAGTTTAACGAACTCATCCGCAAAGGCATTCGGAAGGGGATCACGCATATCTCGGCAGCCAACTATCCGGTCTTCAACCTCGAGATCGCCCATCTTGGATTTCGCGTCCTTACCACTTTCGCCGTGATGCGAAAGAGATACGGCCCGGTCTAGGAAGAGAGTACTGACTCCCATGCTCTATCGAATCCCATTCAACAGACCCGGACTGGTCGGCAGCGAACTGCGCTACGTAGCCGACGCAATTACGCAAGGCCACGCCGCGGGTGACGGGGCATACACGGGTCGTTGTCACGCCATGCTGGAGAAGACGCTCGGCGCGGCACGAGTACTGCTGACCACTTCCTGCACGCACGCCCTGGAAATGGCTGCCTTGCTGCTGGACATCCAACCCGGCGACGAGGTCATTGTTCCATCCTTTACCTTCGTCTCCACAGCCAATGCGTTCGTGCTGCGAGGGGCGAAGCCGGTGTTCATCGATATCCGCCCGGACACGTTGAACCTGGACGAATCGCGGCTCGAGGAGCTGATCACGCTGCGCACGAAGGCCATCGTTCCGGTTCATTATGCCGGCGTGGCCTGCGAGATGGATGACATTCTGCAAGTCGCCAGACGGCACGGGGTGGCGGTTGTGGAAGACAACGCCCACGGTCTATTTGCCCGGTACAAAGGCCGCTATCTGGGGACGTTCGGTGCGATTGCCGCCCAAAGCTTTCACGAAACCAAGAACGTAACTTGCGGCGAGGGCGGTGCAATTATACTCAACGATCCGGAGCTGGTGGAACGCGCCGAAATCCTGCGGGAGAAGGGGACCAATCGGAGTAAGTTCTACCGCGGCCAAGTGGACAAATACACGTGGGTCGATATAGGGTCAAGTTACCTGATGTCGGATATCCTGGCGGCATTTCTGTGCGCGCAGATTGAAAGGTACGAGCAGATTGCGGCTACCCGAAGGCGCATCTGGGAAAACTACGCTGCGGAGTTATCCGGTTGGGCCGCGGCACAAGACGTACAGTTGCCATGTGTTCCGCCGCACTGCGAGCAGGCTTATCACATGTTCTATCTGGTGATGCCCTCCCTGCAGGCCCGGCAAGGCCTGATTGAACATCTCAGGTCGAAGGGGATTCTCAGCGTCTTCCACTATGTCCCTCTCCATCTTTCCCCAATGGGCGCCGCATTCGGCGGCCGTCCGGGCCAGTGCCCCACCACCGAGCGCGTCGGCGAGTGCCTCTTGCGCCTCCCATTCTACAATGACCTTTCCAGTGCGGAACAGGCGGACGTGGTGGACGCGGTCCGGCAGTTTGAATGCCGGGATGCGGTGGCTCGATGAAAGGCAAGAACTCCGATATGGGGGAAGGCGGTTACGACCCCAAGAATTTTGAGATCCTCTTCGCCACCGAGGACCGGCACTTTTGGTTTCGGGCGAGAAATCAGGCGATCTCGGCGCTTGCCGGCCAGGTAGTCGCTCAATTGTCTCCCGGGTACAGGGTCCTGGAAATGGGATGCGGAGATGGAAATGTTCTGCGTTTCTTAGAGCGCACCTGTCTTACCGGCACCGTGGTGGGTATGGACTTATACGGCGAAGGCCTCCGGTATGCCCGCAGCCGGACATCTTGTCCCCTGGTTCAGGGTGATGTCCGCCAATCGCCCTTCGGCAAAACTTTCCAGGTCGTCGGCATTTTCGATGTCCTCGAGCACATTTCCGATGACAATCGCGTCTTGAGCGACCTTTGGGATCTGCTGGAGATTCGCGGAACGCTGCTGTTAACCGTCCCGGCGTATCCCTCTCTGTGGAGCAATGTCGATGAACTCGCCGGGCACTGCCGGCGCTATAAACCGGGGGAACTGCGGTCCAAACTCGAAGCGGCGGGTTTTGCGATCGAATATCTCACCCCGTACATGGCGAGCACACTTCCGCTGATGTGGCTTAGCCGGCGGTCCAAGGCAGGAACGACAACCGGTTCCGCTCACGCCCTCGAATTGGCACGGCAGGAACTCCGGGTGGTCCCGGTACTCAATGAAATAATCGCGTGGGTCTTGTCGTGGGAAGCACGGTGGATGGTTAAGCGGCGCCAACTTCCCTTTGGCTCCTCTTTGCTGGCAGTCGCGCGGAAGCGAGTCCGGGAGTAGACCGCCGAAAGCCCCTTGTCCACGTTGCGACTTCCCGTGGCTGTCTTTGCTACATGGGGTTTGCTTACCGGTATTTTGCCTGGCGCGGCACCCGGAGTTAGTGCATGGCGTGCTGGTAAGATGGATTTAGGTAACAGTCCGCGGGATCACGATAGTTAGTGTATTTCTTTCCGCGGAACTGGTGGAGACTGAAGCAAGCGGGTGGTGCGCTTGCAACGGCCGGCCTCTCTGCAAGGCGAACCATGGACACAGTTCGGGGAATTCTTCAGCGCCTTCGCCGGCGTGCAAGCGGACACGGCGTCCGAACGTTGTTCTTCGGTCTGACGGCCATGCAGGCCGGTGCGGTCTGGCTCCACCGTTCCTTTCCTACCCAGGACGGCCCAGTTCAGCTTTACTACACCGACGTGCTGGCAGACCTTCTGCGCGGCGGCGGAAAATATTCGGACTACTTCCGTATAAACAGCCACTCACCGGTGTATTGCTTTTTCAATTATGCGCTGCTGCTGCTGAACCAGGTGTTTGCGCCGCTCACATCCGAGCGTGTCCTGGTGTGTCTGTACGTGGTGGCGTTCTCGCTCGGCGTGTGGTATCTGGTTCGCTCGGTCGAGCCCCAGAACGATTGGCTGCCGTTCTTTCTTTTGCCGTTTGCTTTTCACTGCTATCTTTATCTCGGCATTTACAATTTCTCGTTCGGGATTGCGACCCTGCTCTTCGCCATGGGTGTATGGCTCCGTTCCGCGCCGGGCTGGACCTGGAAAGCGTCGCTGCTCTGGCTCGCCCTGGTGGCGGTGCTGTGCGTCATGCATCAGTTGACTCTGGCGTTTCTAGCGCTGTTTTTCTCAGGCCACATGGCGGCGGTCTTCGTGGCCGCGTTCCGCGCCGCCGAGGGAGGTATTTGGGGACGCACGCGGGTTGCCTGGCGTCACATCGCGCGGAGCGCCGCTACTGCCGCACCAGCGCTGGCCGCCATGCTCTGGGTTGCGAGCTTGTCGTCATTGGCCGCGCACGGCGCGGCGGTTTCGCAGCATGTCGATATTGTGTACAGGCTACTGGGTCTGCTGGTAATGGTACCCCTGTCGCCGTTTGTCGATCCGCTATACAGGTTTTGCCTCCTGCTTTTGTTGCTGCTGCCTGGGTCGCTGGTCGCGATCCGTTCGGTACGAGCCTCGCGGAGGCACAGACCGGCTAATGGCGCCGCAATATTCGCCTTAGGCCTCACAGCAGCTGTTGGGCTGGCCCTGTTCGCGCTCGGCCCGCCGTGGTTTTTTGGCGCAGGGTACTTCGCCGCTCGGATGTCGGTGATTTTCGTTGTGTGCTTCCTGTCGGCGCTGGCACCGCTGACACTCCCCCGGCCTCTCCACCGCGTCGTCGTGGCGACTGCAGTGTGCGTGGTGACGCTGATGGCGGTGATCCGCTACAGTGAGACCGCCACCATTGTGAACGCCCTGATACCGATCTACGACGCGAGACCTTTACATGCAGGAGGGTGGGGAGCGATCGTCTCCGGCGAAGAGGAGGGTGTGGTCGGGCTCAGCTTCAACCCGTACTTCTGGGCAGGAGCTCACTACGCCCGGGAAAGCAAGGCCGTCCTGCTGAATGCTCCCTGGCTCTACGGACCCCTGGCGATTATCACGCCAAGGGAGGTCCACGCCTGGGACGGCGCATCGCCCGAAAAGATGCGCCGCATCCTTAGTAGTGATGGGCGCCAAGGCCTAGTGTCCAGAGTCGTGTTCGTCTGCGGTGGGAAATGGGATCCCACACAGCGGGAGATGGCATCATCGATCTCCCTGACGCGCGGTTTGGGCTTGGTACGCGTATTCGACTCCGAGGTTATTTACTGCGACGGCAGATCCGGCGCTGCAAGCACGCCTGGATATACGGAAGGAAGTCTCTCAAACGGGAAACCGGAAGGAATGCGCTGAATATCCCACCTGCCATGTCGCGGAGAACGCCGCCAGGACCAACACCGACACGCTGGTCCGCGTGGATGGCAGCGATGTGGTTAGCAACTCAGAGACATTTATGATCGACCTACCACATGATCGCGTCCACCGGGTGGCTGCTCCCATAAGCCTCGTAGGCGAAGCCCGCTTTTGATCGCAGGTAGCTAGCGTATTCGGCTCTGCAATCGAGGGACTCCCTCATCGGTCGTCAAACCGCACCTGGAAGGACGGCGGATGGAGGGGGCACCTCGGCACCCTGACCTACATATACTCGGGAATCTGAATCCCCAGAATCGACCCGGTACGCTCCAGTTGACGGCGGAAGAAATCTGTCATCCACAGCAGGAAAACCTTCTTCTCGCGATCCGGTTCGATGAGGATGGGGTACTTCTGGTA
>JANYJN010000732.1 GCA_025358475.1 Candidatus Solibacter sp. | reverse complement strand
CTCACCGCAGTCTGGGGCTCGGTGTGCTGACTCCACTATTCCGCGAGGCCAAACCGGCAAACGCAGGTCCGGATGATTATGTTTTTCTGATCGGCGATAAGCCTGCGGATGACCGCGCTGTGTTGCGGCAGTTCATCCGTCCGGTTGCCAAGCAGCAGGGTATCTACTTCAAGGGGTTCGGATGGCGGACCTTCCGGCGGATGAATCTCACAGCACTGCAGGCGCCGGGGGGCGTGAACGTGTTCGAAGCCATGGCTCAGGCCGGCCACACGAAGCCGGAGACCACGATGGGCTACATGTTGCTCGATGTTTCACGGTGCGAGAAGACGGTGCGGGAGATCCAGCAGCGCTGGCTGCCCGAATCGATGTGCGGGAATAATGCGGGAATGGAGAAATGACTGCTCTGCCCAAACTATTGAAAGGATTGGTGGACCTGGACGGGTTCGAACCGTCGACCTCTTCCATGCCATGGAAGCGCGCTCCCAACTGCGCCACAGGCCCATCTTTGCGGCAGACCGGCAAAGCCCGGATCGAGAAACTCGACCTTGGCCAGATACGCCTCCAGGAAGCCACGCTTGCGGAAAGCGCTCCAGAGTCACGGGTCCGTACCTGAATATAGCACAACCGCCCGCCGCAGTGCGAATTGACAGTCCGGTTTACCGGCTGGTTACAATGAATTGATGCCCTTCCGCCGCGTCCCGATTTACCTAGCCCTCGTCTGCCTGTTGGCGGTTGGCTTTTCTTCCTGCTTTGCCCGCCGCCGCCTGATCGCGCGAAAAGGGGCAGGCACCACACAACCGCTGCTCACCGCGGACCGGCAGACTCTGCTGGACAGCGTCACGCGGCAGTTTGAAGCGGTGCACGATTTCAATGCCGAAGTGGATATGGTGCCCGCCCTGGGAACCGCCGAGAAGAGCAAGATTACTGAATATAAGGACGTCCGCGCCTATATCCTATTCCGCCAACCGGAGGACATCCGCCTGATTGGTCTCTACCCCGTGGTGCGCACCAAGGCTTTCGACATGGTTTCCAACGGCCTCGATTTCAAGCTCTCCGTGCCGTCGCGCAATCGCTTCCTTATCGGCAAGAACCAGATCGAAGAACCGTCGCCGAACAAGCTCGAAAACCTTCGCCCGCAGCACTTCCTGGACGCGATGATAGTGCGGCCGGTGGATTTGAAGACCGAGAAAGTGCTCATGATGAACCTGACGGACGAGGATAACGCCTTCTACATCATCCCGGTGGTGCACGAAAACGGCGACGGGCAGTTGCAGCTCAGCCGCAGCATTTGGTTTAACCGCTACAACCTGACCATCGCGCGGCAGTTCATTTTTGACGCAGCCGGCAATATTCTCACCGATGCGCGGTACAGCAATTGGAAGGCGTACGACAACGTGCCTTTTCCGAAACATATCGAGATCAACCGGCCCAAAGACGAATACGCGGTGGTGATCGATGTGGTCAAGATGGACATCAACAAAGGCGTATCGCAGGAAAAATTTGCGTTGGCGCAGCCGGAAGGGTCGATCCTGCAAGTGGTCGGGCAACCACCCGTTCCTGGCCAGACGCCACCACCCGCTCCCCCGACCCAAGGAAGAGTCAAGAAAAAGTGACAGGAAAGCTCGTTTTAGAAAATCTCAAACACCGGCCCATGCGCAGCCTGCTTAGTATCCTGCTGATCGGCGTGCCGGTCACGCTGATCCTCTGCCTGGTGGGCCTCAGCCACGGGTTCATCGAGGATTCGCAGAAGCGTGCGCGCGGCATTGGGGCGGATATACTGATGCGGCCGAAAACGTCGTCGTTTCTCAGCCTGAATGGCGCGCCGATCCCTCAGCAACTGGTCGCGTACATCGCCAAACAACCGCACGTGAAAATGGCCACCGGGGTGTTCAGCGTGGCGGCCGAGGGCATCACGCTGGGCGCCACTGGCATCAACTACCATGAGTTCGCCCAGATGAGCGGCGGCTTCCGGTTCCTCTCCGGCGGGCCTTTCCAAAAGCCAGACGACGTGATCTTTGACGATTATTACGCCAATCAAACCCAGTCTCACGTGGGAGACACCATCACTCTCCTCAACTCCAAATGGCACGTCTGCGGCATCATGGAAAGCGGCAAGCTTTCGCACATCGTGCTACCGATCGACACCTTGCAGGAGCGGACCGGCAACCAGGGAAACGTCAACCAGATCTATATCAGAGTGGACGATCCCGCGAATACCCAGGCAGCCATTCGATCCCTCAAGGACAATCCGGGACTGGAGGGCTATCCGATTTTTTCCATGGAGGAGTTCACCTCGCTGCTCAATGTGAACAACATTCCCGCGCTCGCCGGCTTCATCGCGGTGGTGATGGGAATCGGCGTAGTCATAGGCTTCGCGGTGGTGTGCCTCTCCATGTACATGGCGGTGCTGCAACGCACGCGCGAGATCGGCATCCTGAAGAGCCTGGGCGCGTCTAAGAGCTTCATCCTGGGGATCATTTTGAGCGAGGCGTTTTTCCTGGGGCTGGGCGGCACCATCCTGGGAATCGTCATGAGCTACGGAGCGGCGGCGTTGATTCACGCGCTGAAGCCGGCCTCGCTGCCGATGATCATCGTCTACGAATGGTGGCCCATCACGGGGGCCATCACGGTGGCCGGAGCCCTGCTGGGCGCGCTCTACCCGGGGCTGACGGCCGCGGCGCACGACCCGATCGAGGCGCTGTCATATGAATAACGGCGTGAATAACGGCGACATCATCCAGATCCGCGATTTGCGCAAAACCTATCGCGTGGGCAAGGTGGACGTGCCGGCCCTGCGCGGCGTGGACCTCGACGTGGAGAAGGGGCACTTGCTTTCGATCATCGGCCCGTCCGGCTCGGGGAAGTCGACGCTGTTTCACATCATCGGCGGGCTGACGCCGCCAACCTCGGGCAAGGTCGTCGTAGGCGGCAAAGATCTGTCGGCGATGACCGACGCGGAGCGCACCCGCATGCGCAAGCGCACGGTGGGGTTCGTGTTCCAGAAGTTCAACCTGCTGCCCAACCTGACCGCGCGGGACAACATCGCGGTGGCGCGCTACATTGGGGGCACGGACGCCAGGCCGGAACCCGAGTTCGAGGAGGTACTGCGCTTGCTCGGCATCCGGGAACGGCTGGATCACAAACCGAACGCCCTCTCCGGCGGCGAGCAGCAGCGCGTGGCGATTGCGCGGGCGATTGTGAATCACCCGGCGATTCTGTTGGCCGATGAGCCGACGGGGAATCTGGACACCGAGAATTCCAAAGCTGTACTGGAGGTTCTGCGCGATTTGAACCGGCGGCTCGGGCAGACCATTCTGATGATCACGCACAATCCCGAGGCTGCGGCCTACGGCGATTCCACGGTCCACATGCGGGACGGCCGGATCACGGAACGCACGTGAAGACTACTCCGGCGCCGCGCGGCGAGGAAGGCCGGAAACCCAGACCTGCGCGCTGGTGCGGATGGCGGATGCCGCGGCGGCCGTAAAAGCAATCGTCGGCGGCTTCTGCGGTTACAATAGGTACGAGTGGGGACGTAGCTCAGATGGATAGAGCGGCCGCCTCCTAAGCGACAGGTCGGCAGTTCGAATCTGCCCGTCCCTACCAAGGCACTCACTCAGCTTTCACACACCGGGATGCCCGGTACGCCCGCGGGCCGGGTTAGGCGCGGGGTGGCCTGAACCGAACCGTTGCACACAAATCGCGGCGCGTGGGTGGAGCGAGCGGCGCCGCCACGTAAACCCGCGCCACGGTAAACTAGGAAGTACTCCAGATCTCCCCCGAGGACTTGCGAGGAATTGTTTGACCCATGTCCTTCGTCCATCTACACTGCCACACCGACTACTCGCTGCTTGACGGCGCTTGCGATATCGACCAGTTGATGAAGATCATGGTCGAACAGAAGATGCCCGCCGTGGCCATGACGGATCACGGCAATCTGTTCGGGGCGGTGAAGTTCTACAACGCGGCGAAGGCGTCGGGAATCCATCCGGTGATCGGCTGCGAGGTCTACGTTTCGCAGAAGGGCCACAAGATGCGCAGCGACACGGATCGCTACAACCACCTTGTGCTGCTCTGCGAAAACCAGGAAGGCTATCGCAACCTCATCAAGTTGGTGTCCACCGCGTACCTGGAGGGCTTCTACTACAAGCCGCGCATCGATACCGACCTGCTGGCGGCGCATTCCAAGGGGCTGATCGGCATGTCGGCGTGCCTGCGCGGCCACATTCCAGAGACGCTGCTTTCCGACAAGCATGACGATGCGCGGCGCATGGCGCACCAGTACGGCGACATCTTCGGCCAGAAGAATTTCTTCCTCGAAGTGCAGGATCACCACCTGGAGCAGGATAAACGCCTCACTCCCGAACTGGTCCGCCTCTCCAGCGAAACCGGCTTTCCGCTGGTGGCCACCAACGATTCCCATTACCTGCGCAAGGAGGATGCCCGCGCGCACGAAATCCTGATGTGCATCCAGACCGGCAAGAACTTCAGCGACCCCAACCGCATGCGGTGGAGTACCTCGGATTTCTACCTCAAGACGCGCGATGAAATGATGGAACTCTTCGGCGAACTGGAAGACGCCGTCGATCGCACTTGGGATATTGCCCAGCGCTGCAACGTCACGCTGGAAAAAGTAGTGGACCCGTTCCCGCGCTTCGATATTCCGGCCGAACACACCACCGACACCTACTTCGAATATGTGGCGCGGATGGGCTTTGAGAAGCGCCGCTCGCGCCTGGAAGCTATGCAGGTGAAGGGCGCGCTCAAGCACGACCTGGCGGAGTACGCCGAACGCCTGGATCGCGAAATCAAGATGATCCAGGATATGAAGTTCTCCGGCTACTTCCTGGTGGTGTGGGACTTCATCCGCTACGCCAAGGACATGGGGATCCCGGTGGGCCCGGGCCGCGGCTCCGCGGCGGGCAGCCTGGTGAGCTATGCCATGCAGATCACCGACATCGACCCGCTGCAATACGGCCTGCTGTTTGAGCGCTTCCTTAACCCGGAGCGCGTCAGCTTCCCCGACGTCGACGTGGATTTCTGCATGAACCGCCGCGGCGAGGTGATCCAGTATGTGACGCAGAAGTACGGCCGCGAGCAGGTGGCGCAGATCATCACCTTCAACACACTGGGTGCGCGGGCGGCCATCAAGGATGTGGGCCGCGTGCTGGAAGTGCCGTTCGCGGACGTGGAGCGCCTGACCAAAATGGTGCCCGCGACGCTCAATATTTCGTTACAGGAAGCCTTCGACCAGGAGCCAGGCTTCAACGAGGCGGCCAAGAAAGATCCGCGGATCGACGATGTCTTGAAGGTGGCTCTGCGCCTGGAAGGCCTGGCGCGCAACTGCTCCGTGCATGCCGCCGGAGTGGTCATCTCGCCGCTCCCGCTGCGCGATTTAGTTCCGCTGTACAAGACGAACCGCGACGAAATTGTCACGCAGTTCGACATGAACGGCTTGTCAAAACTCCAACTGCTCAAGATGGATTTCCTGGGGCTGACCACGCTCACCCTGATTCAGGACGCGCTACGCCTCATCCAGAAGCGCCACGGCGTGACCATCGTGCCGGAAGATCTTCCGCTGGATGACAAAGGCACCTACGAAGTCTTCTGCAAAGGCATCACCAGCGGCGTCTTCCAGTTTGAATCCAGCGGCATGCGCGACATCTTGCGGCGCTATCAGCCCAGCCGGCTGGAAGACCTGACGGCGCTCAACGCGTTGTATCGTCCGGGCCCCATCCAAGGCGGCATGGTGGATGACTTCATCGAGCGTAAGTGGGGCCGTAAGGCGGTGGTCTACGACCTGCCAGAGCTGAAGGAGTTGCTGGAAGAAACCTACGGCGTCATCGTCTATCAGGAACAGGTGATGCAGATTTCCAATCGCATCGCCGGCTATTCGCTGGGCGATGCGGATCTGTTGCGCCGCGCCATGGGCAAGAAAAGTGCCGAAGAGATGGCCAGGCAGCGCGAGCGCTTCATACAGGGCTCGCTAGGGCGCGGCTTCCCGCAGAAGAAGGTCGAGAAGATCTTCGACCTGATGGAGCAGTTCGCCGGCTACGGCTTCAACAAATCGCACTCGGCCGCCTACGCCTATCTCGCTTTCGTGACTGCCTACCTCAAGGGCCACTATCCGGTGGATTTTATGGCGGCGCTGCTCACCTCGGAAACCGGGAACACGGCGAAGATCGTCAAGTACATCAACGAGTGCCGGGAAATGGGGATCAAGATTCTGCCGCCGGACGTCAACCACAGCGAGTGGAGCTTCACGCCCGATGGCGACGCTATCCGCTTCGGCATGGGCGCCGTCAAGAACCTGGGACAATCGGCCGTGGAAGCCATCGGCAAGGCGCGCGCGGAGGTGGGGCGTTTCACGTCGCTGCACCAGTTCTGCGAAAAGGTGGATCTCGGCAGCGTCAACCGGCG
>JANYJN010000105.1 GCA_025358475.1 Candidatus Solibacter sp. | reverse complement strand
GCGCCGTGCAGTCCGTCGGAGCACAACAGGAGCACGTCCCCAGCCAAGACGAGGTGTTCGCGAGTCTCGACCCCGACAAACATCGCGCTGCCGAGAGAACGGGTGAGGATGTGCCGTGCCCCAGACTCGGCCGCCTCCCGGGCGGAGATCAAACCCAAACGCTCCCGCTCGCCGACGACGGAATGGTCCCGCGTAAGAGCGGTCGCGCGGCCGTGCCGAATCAAGTAGCAGCGCGAATCGCCAACATGCGAGACCACTACGCGGTCAAACCGGAGGGCACAGGCTACCAACGTGGTCGCCATGGCAGGACCGCCCGATGCGCCGGCCAGCCCGGTCTCGAAAACCTTCTCATTGGCTGCTTGAACCAGACGCGGCAGTAACGACCTGAGCTGTTCGCCGCGGGCAGCCCTCCGGAACCCGGCGAGCAGCGTCTCTACCGCCGTGCGGGAAGCCAATTCGCCCAGTTGTTGGCCGCCCACGCCATCGGCCAGCGCGAACAGCCAGCCATGAGTCTGCTCCTGCTCCGTCACCTCTGGCAGCGCGTAGCCAAGGTAATCTTCGTTATGGCCACGCACTCGCCCGCAGTCGGAAGCTTGAGCAAACTCAAGAGCTAGCATAGGTACATATTACGATGCGATACGCATACCGCGGTCGCCCACCAAAGTAGTGCGTCCCGAGGTCTTGTTAGAGCGCAGGAAGTAGATCCCGCCGTAAACCGCCCATACCAAGGCGAACCCGAGAGCCAGCAGCGGTTCCAGTTTGGTGCCATATCCCATGAACGGCCCGATCACGTAAAACGCCATGCAGGTCAGGTTCGAAACCAGCCCGAAAAGCGGGATGAAGAGGTGGCGAACTGGGTTGTACTTGGGATGCCGGTGGAAAGCGACCATGCAGGTAATGCAACTCAGCGCGTACAGCACGAACGTGCCGAAATTCGAGGCGAGGGTGACGGTGAGAAGCGAATTCGGCAGCGCCGCCATTTTGTCATGGGAGAGGTATCCGAAACTCGACCAGAAGCCCTGCGGGAGAGCCTTGATGGTGGCATCCGTCATGGCGCCGGCGTCGCCGAACAGGTTGGCCACGGTTATACATCCCACCACGGCCGAAATCGCGGCCAAAGTCCAGATGGCGCGATGCGGGGTAAGGTTGCGTGCGTGCAGCCTGCCCATGGAATCCGGCAATTCATCGTCCTTCCCCATGGCGTAAGTCACGCGTGCCCCGGTGTTCATGCAGGACAGCGTGGTACCGATGATCGCCAGGAATACGGTGAAGGCTTCAAACTCCATGAAGATGCGCCCGTTGCCCGGGCCGAGTATGGCGTTGCCCACCATCACCATCATGTCGCCGATGGGCGCCGCCGACCCCACCGCGCTTTGCATGCTGTAGCCGTTATTGAGAAAGTAGTTTGCCGCAAAGTACTCGAAGAGATAGCAGAAGGCCCCCTGCACCAGCAAGGAGGTGACAACCGCAATGGGAATGTGGCGCTTGGGATCTTTAGCTTCTCCGCCCATGGCCGTGACCGATTCGAATCCAACCAAGATCAGAATGGCGATGGTGGCTTGAACGAACATCCAGCCAAAGTTGTGCATTCCAGTTACCGAGCCAGCGGTGGGATGGGAGAGGAAATTACCCTTCTCGTCCTTCTCGGGATACGCGATCTGGAACGGCACAGCCTTGCCCGCGGCGTCCAGTTTGGGCTTGGGCACGCCGCTGCTGTCGCGCACGATTGCGTCCGTCGCTTGCCCGTTGACCATCTGTTTCTCGGTGGCAAACTCATACGGGTACGCTTCGCTCGAAGCGGAATCGAATTGATATGCCACGCTGCCCGGAGGGTGATTCATGCGGTAACCCAGAGCCATCACGGAGAAGACTATCAGGGCGCTGATTTGAATGACGTTAATGGCAATGTTGACCGATGTCGAGCCATTCACGCCGCGTTGGGCAATGTAAGCGATAGCAAACGAGAACGCGATTGCCACCGCCATCATGAACATGGGTCCGGGGTTGGACGCGCTCATGAACGACGGCCAAACGGTTCCGACCAGGTAGCCGACGAGGACTCCCATGACGCCCACCATCACGCCCGGATAAAGCCAATAGTAGAGATGCGAGCCCCAGCCGACGATAAACTTCGAAATGCGCGCATACGGCCATGCCCGGTCGTGGTTGAGAAACGCCTGCTCGGCAAAGTAGTAGGAGCTGCCAGTGCCGGGATAGAGCTTCGCCATCTCCGCATAGCACACAGCCGTCGCCAGGCAGAGCAGCAGGGCGAAGAAGATGCCGGCCCACATGGACGGCGCAGTCGCGCCCGCCGTACCTTGGGCGACAAAGGTCAACCAGAGGAAAGCGCCCGGTGCGATGAGCGCCATCGCGTTCATCGTCAAGCCGGTCAAACCCAGGGTCGGTTTCATTGTAGGTTCGGCGTTGTCTGCCATCGTTTCTCTCCTTAATCGTTTGTGGAATTTGAGTTGTATGTGCGCTAACCCTGGATCAAACGTTACTTCTTAGGAGCCAGATAGGCGACCAGTCCCAGCAGGATAGTCGGCTGCGACGTGGCGCCATTCGGCTGATTCTTCTTCTCAAAGAAGGGTTGGTCCGACCAGTCCCTGCGGAACTCGGCGCGTGTCATCAACCAGTCCGTCAGCCTGTATTCGCCGGTCAGTGTAAATTCCTTCACAGTCTGCGCGGTTCCGGTGGAAAACCCATCCATGTCATTGAAGAACTCAAGGCGCCCGGCGACCGCGGCCTTTTTGCCGATGGCATAGCGGGCCGCGCCGGCCAAGCCCGTCCACTGGCTCGCGCCGGGACCGATGTTCTTGTCTCGCCCGTAATCGAAATTAAGGTACCAACTGAGTTTGTCGGTCTGGTTGACTACGACGTTGGTGTCGTAAAGATTGCGCCACCCGACCGTAGTGTGGGCGTGCTCGGGACCCACGTAATATGTGTTGTTCCAGGTGACCTTCTTCCAGGCGTACGCGCCGGTGAAACCGTAGGTCTTTCCACTATTAATCGGTTCGACATTGTTCCAGCCGTTGACCACCTGAAAGCTTCCGGTGAAGTGTGCGCCGATCGGGTACTGCACCCGGATTCCGGTATGGATATAGGGAATCGCCCATGCGAAGAGCAGCGAACGCGAATAGTTGTAGTTCTGGTTGGTCTCGATGACTTCCGCCCCGGCGGAGGTCACAAACTCTCCCGCATCTATTTCGACGCCGTGCCACGATTTCGGCTTGATGCTGAGATAAGCCTGCTTGAAGTACTTCCAGGCCTGCGGATCGCGGTTGCCTGAGTGAATGATGTCGAAGGTTTCACCGAAGCCCACATCGAGATGGAAGCCGACGGGAGCCGGGGCGTGGTCTATCGTGATCATTCCCATGTTGACGTGCACGGTGTTCGCGCGCACGTCGAAATTGCGCAGGCCGTTGAAGCCGGAAGAGGGACTGTTGAAGGCCTTGTCTACATACCCGTCAAACATCAGGCTGAAATCGGTACCCCATTGGTGGAGTGAACCTGGGGGCGGGGGAGCCGGTGCCGGCGCGGCCGCTGCAGGCGCAGCCGGCGGGGTTTGTCCATCTGGGGGATTGTCCGGTGTCTGCGCCTGAACGACCACCGCACCACCCAAGAGAAACGCAACGGCGAGAGACCTGCAATATGTGATCCACATAGTATTCCTCCAAGTTGTTGAGAAGTTGGCACGAGACGGTCTGCCTTCGAGAGCGATGCGAACGGGGCAGTGCAATTCGAATAAATGAAGTGTAGGGCTTTTTGTTCACCAGAGAGAAATAGATAATTTTTATTGGTACAATTTGAAAATTCCTGGGTGTGCCGTCCAAAGTTGAACATAGGGATCGGGTACCCTCAAAGCTTAGATGACGCGATCGGCGTGCCGGTTCCGATTCCGCGAGGCGAACAAATGACGCAGGCACAGGCTCCCGTGTTATCCGATATTACGCAGGCGCTTTGTGTCGCGTTGATACTTATGGTTCCCCTGGCGGCCGCGGGGCTGGCTGTGACTCATGCGGGAATGGGCCGGTCGCGGAGCGCCGCGCACGCGATGCTCGGCTCGATTTGTGTGATAGCGGTGGCAGCCCTGGTGTACTTCGTTTGCGGATGGTCCTGGCAAGGATTGCCGGGGGGCCCGTCTCATGGGTTCACGGCGGCCGGCAAAGCGTGGAACTGGATTGCCGCGGAGCCGTTCTTTTTTGGCGGTCTGGCGCACGACGGACCGCGAGGGGCACTGACAGCATGGCTGCAGGTGTTCAGCGTGGGCATTGCCGCGCTAATCCCGCTGGGCGCCGGAAACGACCGGTGGCGATTGGGCGCCAGTTGCGCATCCACCGCGCTCTTGGCCGGTTGGACCTATCCGTTATTCGCACACTGGGTGTGGGGCGGGGGGTGGCTGGCTCAACTCGGCGTCAATCAAGGCTGGGGTTACGGACTTCTGGATGTGGGCGGGGCAGCGGCCATTCAGTCAGTGGGCGGACTTACGGCTCTCTCGATTGCCTGCATCCTTGGTCCCCGCCGTGGAAAGTACGCCGCGGACGGCATGCCCGCGGCTATCCCGGGTCACAACGCGGTATTGGTCCTGTTCGCCTGTTTTCTAAGCTGGCTGGGATGGCTAGGGCTGAATGGCAGCGGGAGCCTACTTTGGATCGGGGGGACTGCCGCCGGCGTGGCGCTGGTGGCGATCAATACGACGATTTCCGGGGCGAGCGCGGCGCTGGCGGCTGCCGCCATCACCCGCATCCGTTTCGGCAGGCCCGATGCTTCCCTCTGCGCTAACGGTTGGACCGGCGGTCTGGTGGCCTCTAGCGCCGCCTGCGCGTTCGTCAATCCCGCTTCCGCGGCAATCATGGGAGCGATTGCCGGCGTGCTGGTCACGTTCTCGGTGGAGTGGCTTGACGCCCGGCTGGGGGTGGACGATCCGGCAGGCTCGATTTCGGTACATGCCGTGGGTGGCCTGTGGGGCATGCTGGCTTTGGGGATCTTTGCGCGAATTCCGCAAGACAGGGTGCTCAATGGAATGAGCGCTGGCAGTTCGAACCAGTGGCTGGCGCAGCTCGCCGGGGTCGTGACCCTGGTGGGATTCGTATTGCCGATGACGTATTCGTTGAACTGGCTGCTGAACCGGATCTACCCGCAACGCGTTTCCGCGGAGGGCGAGGCGCACGGTTTGGATTTATACGAACTGGGCGCCGGCGCCTATCCCGAATTCGTTATCCATCGCGAAGATGTCAGACAGAGGTAGACGGTCCGCCTTCACGTCTATCGTTGTGCACGGGCGTCGCAACGGGAATCTGAATTCGACCAATCGATTATTTCTATTGGTAGTGCAAAGAATTCGTATTTAGACTTGAAGGTGGCGGATAGGTGTCCACGTTTGGCCGTTGGCAGCAAATATAGACCGGAGACATAGGGTGGAGAAGGGGCTCACACGACTGCGTACCAAGTGCGCCGGGAAACAACCTGCCGCCAGACCCGCTTCTATCGATGCGCAAAGGTGGACAGTCTTTACCGGGTACTTTTATGAAGGCCTAAGTCTAAGCGGTGTCGGGGTGCGCTCCGGTCTTCCACCTTCCCGCGTCTCTCGGATGCTGTACGAGGTAGACTCGCGACTCGAGGCCGCCCGGCGCGTTGAACCGGAAATAAAGCCTGTCGTCCTCGAATCGCCGATTGAAGATCTGCCGTTGTCGTCGCGGGCGCGAAATGCGATCCATCGTCTCGGGTGCGGCACGGTGAAGGACATGTTGGATCTGGACTTATCGGCAGTGCGTGGGATCGGGCGTAAGACCAGGGGCGAGGTGCGCGCGGCATTGCGAAGTTCCGGGCTTCCCCAACCGGAATTGGATGAGCGTCGGGATTCGGAGATGCGAGGTCTCGATAGCAGTCTGGAACGTATGCACGGTAGAATCGCAGCGGCGCTCGGGGCGGTAGCCAAGGAGATCGCCCTGGTCCGGAAAAGGCTCCGGAAAGGCATGCAGGCACGCGATATCGGTCCCGCGGGGGGCGTCAACCCGGCCTGACCGGCGGTGTATTTGAGGGCGGCGTTGGCAGCCTTGCAAATGATATCCTGACGGTTTCTTTATGCCTTTTTTATACGCTGAAGCCTAGAATGCCGTTGATGAAGACAGTTCATGCGAGCCTCAGTGCTACCATAAGTGTTCGGCTAATCGGTATCCGGAACGCAAAAGCAGGTGGGAGGGAATGTGGACAGCCCTTCTAGCCTGGATGCTCCACTCTCCCGTGTGCCGCTTTCCGCTCCGGTGTTATCCATGGCATCATTGCGTCCCGGCGGTCAACTCGGCCACTATCGTAGCGAGGAACTGGTAGCGCGCAGTGGAATGGCTTCCATCTATCGCGCGACCGACATGCGCAACGGCCGCCCGGTTGCCATTAAGATCCCCCATCCCGATATGGAAGCGGATCCCGTCCTTTTCGACCGTTTCATGCGCGAGATCGAAATCGGCCGACGACTGGATCATCCCGGGGTCATGAAAGTGCTGGACAGCGGCGAACCCGGCGAGGTTTATATGGTGATGGAGTGGGTGGAGGGCCGCCTGCTTCGAAAATTAATAGCCGAAAACCGTCGACTTCCGGTGGAGCGGGCGCGCGCAATAACCATAGCGATCTGCGATGCTTTGGATTACATTCACCGGAACGGAGTGGTACACCGCGACCTCAAGCCCGAAAACATCATGATCGACGCCGAAGACCGGATCAAGCTGATTGACTTTGGGATTGCGGGAAAGTCTGGAGCGCGGCGGCTCACGTTCGGCAAGCTCTCGCAGATTGCGGGGACGCCCGATTACATTTCACCGGAGCAGGTCAAAGGCAAACGCGGCGACGGGCGCAGCGACATCTACTCGTTGGGCGTTATTTTGTATGAGATGGTGACTGGCCAGACGCCCTTTGCCGGAACGAATCCGTTTGCGGTCATGAACGACCGGCTGATGAACAATCCGATTCCGCCGCGCGAAGTGAATCCCGAAATTTCGACGGAGCTTCAGGAAGTGATTTATCGCGCGTTGGAGCGCGAGCCGCAGGACCGCTACTCAACGGCCAACGAATTTGCATGGGACCTGGAGCATCTGGACCAGGTTTCCGCTTCCGACCGCTCGGAGTTGCGCAATTGGAAGCGACGGCGTACGCCATGGTTAAAGCAAGTTCTGTTCTACCTTGGGATGGCGCTGATTCCGGTGTTCGTCTTCGGGCTCCTGTTCTTGATTGCCCGGCGGCACTGAGACTAGCCTCCGCCCCCAGCGGGAGCCCGCCAAGGGATTTCACCCAGGATGGGTGGGGCAAACGACCCACCTCCCCACAACAGAGACCTCAAGTATCCAAAGAATCTGCGAATTTCACCTTGGCCCAAAAAATGCGGTGGAGGGCTAACCGGATAAATAGACTCTTATTACTTTTGTATGCAACTAACCAGAGCCGCAGACTATGCCGTCCGAGTGATGATTCACCTGGCTGGCCTTCCGCCCGGCGCGCGGGTAAACCGTTCGGAACTCTCGGCGATAGCCGAATGTCCGACGCAATTCCTGTGTAAGGTGCTGCAGAATCTGACACGGGCCGGCCTGGTGATCTCCCATCGCGGCAACACCGGCGGGTTTGAGTTGGAGGAGATGCACCGCACCGCGTCCGTCCTGGAAGTGGTCGAGGCTGTGGAAGGCCCCATTAGGCTCAACGTGTGCCTGACCAGCGAACACGCGTGCGCGGGCCAAAGCTGGTGTCCGGCCCGCGGCGTTTGGGCTGCAGCACAGGGCGCACTTGTCGAGGTGCTGGGAGGCGCCACCATCTCATGTTTGGCACAACAGCCGGCCACGGCACGGCAACCCGTCATCGTGGGAATCGATGAAGCCCGACGGAGCTGACCTGGATTGCAATTCCGCCCAGCCTCTTGATCGACCCCATCCTGGCGGCGCGGCGATGCTGCTCGCCAGTCTCTCCGTGATCGGCGATTCGCGGCGCTGGGGAATCTTACGCGCCGCGAACTACATGTGCACTCTGTCGTTCTGGTTGTGGACCAAGAAGAGCATGCAGCCAGTCTTGCTGGTTACGGGAGAGTGATCCGTCCCGGCAAAGGCGGCTTCGTAGTCTCCTGCGAAGATGGTGTGATCGCTAAAGATGACGTCGCCTTGCAGGACATAACAATGCTCCACATGGCTGTGATGATGCGAGGGATACCTGGCGCCCGGGGCCAAACGTACCAGGGACGCCAGTTCGCCGCGAACGGAATCGGCGTAGAGCGTGGCAGTGAAAACGCCTTCGAACGGCGTGGGCAGCCACTGCAAGGCCGAAGCTCTGACCAGGGCGGCAACCCCCATCGGCAAGGGCACCTCCGTGAGCACACGGTCTCGTAGGCCGGGAGGAGGCTGCGACAAGGGGAGGGCCTCGACCAAGGCTATCGCCATGTCGCCGGATTGCCGCACCTTCACGCCGCAAAAGGCGCAGGAAAGCCGGTGGCGCTCGAAGCTCTGCGATTCGACGGTGTCGAGCAACCCCAGAGCGTACAGATGAGCGTCACCTTCCTCCGCGCAGTGTTCTAGCATCGCACTCTCCTCTTCCCTCATACGGCATCCCGCAGAAGCTCGCGCAGTTTCACAACACCCAGCCGAATGCGAGTCTTTACGGTGCCTAGTGGCTCGCCGAGGCGGTTGGCAATTTCGCCGTGGCTCAGGCCCGCGAAGAAAGCGAGCTCAATCGCCTGACGCTGCTCGAACGGCACGTCCGCCATAGCCTGCCGCACTGACCGGGACACCTGGCTCGAAACCGCGAGGTTCTCCGGGGTGGGCGCCGGGCACACTATCGTCGGGAACTCATCCACTTGGAACTCCATGCGGACCCTGTTTGTCCGGGACCGCCGCCGGTCCATGGCTCGGCTCCTGGCCAGGATGATGAGCCAAGCCGCCGCGGAGCCACGCCGTTCATCGAACTGAGCGGCCGAATCCCAAACCTGACGGTACACGTCCACTACTACCTCCGACGCGTCTTCGGGATTCTGCAAAATTCGCAATGCCACGCTGTAGACGAGCTGGTTGGATTGGTCGTAAAGCGCCGCCAGGGCCGCCTGATCGCGTTGGGCGCAACCCTCCAGGTAAACGCGCCACTCCTCCTGGCGGCGTGACTGAAGGCTGTCAACTGGATTCTCACCGACGGGGTGGTCCGCGCCCGCCTTGGCCGCGAGCCTGGACCCGAAAGACTCCTCATTTTCCATTCGACGCTCGGCTGAGATCTTACCACGTTGACTAGTACGAAACTAACGGAGTGGTTGGATCTCCGCGGCTTACACATTTCCTAAAGAAGTTTTCACCTAAGAATTGAAGCATATTTTTTAGCCGTTCACGCATCTACTTGGTAATCCTGCAACGTAGCAGGGAGTGGAGAGCAGTTGCTTCACAAATCCAAGAACACACCAACTAGCGGGACTTCTATGCGTTTCATGACGTCACAACTCCGTGCATCCGTGGCCCTTCTAGCCACCGTGCTCGCACTCCCAACACTACCCGTCTCCGCGGCGAGTCACCGCCAGGCACCAATTGTCTCCCTGGACCAGGACGTTTACACGCTGGACACCCATGCCCGCA
>JANYJN010000106.1 GCA_025358475.1 Candidatus Solibacter sp. | reverse complement strand
AGTTACACTGATGGCCCTGGCGCCAATGAGCGCGCCGGCCGCCGTCCGCGGGTTCGCAAGGGTCGGTCCTTCGTATTATGGCGGTTATTACCGGCCGTATTGGGGTCCGTATTGGGGCCCGGCCTACGGTGGTTACTACACCAATCCCAACGCGGGCGAAGTCAAGCTGGACACCAAGGTTAAGGATGCCGGGGTGTACATCAATGGCGCCTACGCGGGCACGACGCATCAGAATAAGTCGATGCATCTGCGTTCCGGCAGTTACACCATCGAGATTAAAGAAGCGGGCCGCACCCGCTACGCGGAGAAGATCTACGTAGTCGCCGGCAAGACGCTGCACCTGCAACCTGAATTGTGACGGCGATCAAGCCCGGACGGGAGGGGTAGGCCCAGCCTGCCCCACGAGGGCGTGGACCGGTGAGAGCCAACCGTAGGTATCCTCGCGTGTGCCGTTGATCACGCCGAAGAATTCCTTCTGGAGGCGCTCCGTGATGGGGCCGCGGTGGCCGGCGCCCACGTTGATGCGATCGACGGAACGGATCGGCGTGATTTCGGCGGCGGTGCCGCTGAAGAAAACTTCGTCGGCGACGTACAGCATCTCGCGGGGAATGATGGTTTCCACCACGGGGATACCGAGCTCGCGGGACAGCGCGAGGATGGCGTCGCGCGTGATACCGGGAAGGATGCTGGCGCCCAGCGGCGGGGTGTGGAGCTTGCCGTCGCGCACCACGAAAATGTTCTCGCCCGAGCCTTCGCTGACGTAGCCGGCCACGTCGAGCGCGATGCCTTCGCTGTAGCCGTTTGCCAGGGCTTCCATTTTAATGAGCTGCGAATTCATGTAATTGGCGCCGGCTTTGGCCAGCGCGGGCAGGGTGTTGGGCGCCATACGGTTCCAACTGGAGACGCACACATCGACGCCTTCGGCCAGGGCCGCCTCACCCAGATACTGCCCCCAGGTCCAGCAGGCGATGAAGACGTCGATGGGGTTTTTCGTGCCATTGACGCCCATTTCCCCGTAGCCGCGCATAATTATGGGGCGCACGTAGCAGGACTCCATCTTGTTGACGCGGATCAGTTCCAGCATGGCGTCGGCCAGTTGATCCACCGAAAAACTGATATTGTCCATGCGGTAAATCCTGGCGGAATCCAGCAGGCGGCGGACGTGTTCGCGGAGGCGGAAAACGGCCGGTCCGGACGGTGTGGAATAACAGCGAATACCTTCGAATACGCTGCTGCCATAGCTCACCACATGCGAGAGGACGTGAATGGTGGCGGACTGCCAGGGGATGAAGCGTCCGTTATGCCAGATTTTTTCGGTAGGCGTCAACATAAATAAATTATAGCGTGGCATAAGGCTCCGCATTGTGCACCGAGCGAAACTCGTCGGCCGCCAGTTTCATTATTTGCCCGTCTGGATGGCTCCCCGGCGGGCGCGGTCGCGGAGTTCACCGATATTCAGGCCGGCGAGGCCGGTGGCCACGGCGCCGCCGAGCAATAGCGGCAGGGTGAGGGAGACGAATAGGATGATGGAGAACGTCTTGGCATCGTTCGTTTCGACTTCGAAGAGGCCGAGCGCCATCACGCAGGCAAGGTTGATGAGGCCGAGATTGCCGGGGGCGTTGGGCACCACCGTGCTAAGGCGTATTAACGTGAGCACCCCACCGGCAATCCAGAAAGAAAGATCCAGGCCATAGGCGCGCATTAAGGCGAAAACCGAGAGAATCTGCAGCGCCAGGTAGACCAGGCTGATGGCGGCGGTGAGAGCCAGGGTGCGCGGGTTGCCCATCAGGTGCAGTCCTTCCACGATATGGCGCAGGGTGGCGCTCCAGCGGCTTTCGCTGAGGACGGCGTGGGCATGATGCTTGTGCATCACGATCCAGACCAGCAGGCCGGCGCTGCCCAGCAGCAACAGGGCGAGCGCCTGCACCAGTATGGTGAGATCGCGCGGGATGCCCTGCACAAAACTCGCGGTGATGAAGAAGGCGGCCAGCATCCAGATGCCGTCGATGATGCGCTCCAAGCCGGCGGAGGCGAAAGTGAGCGAGAGGCGCAGGTCGTTCCAGTGGGCCAGCAGGTAGCAGCGGATGACCTCGCCGGGGCGTAGCGGGAGCACTTCATTCGCGAAGAGTCCGATGTAGACCGCCTGCACCGTGCGCCAAAAGCTGACGCGCGCCACGGGGACGAGGAGTGTAGTCCAGCGCCAGCCGTGGACCACGTAGACCGCGAGGTCGGCGATCACGGCGAGCCCCACCCAGCGGTAATCGAGCGAACGCAAGGTGGGTCCGAGTTCGTTCATGGGATAACCGTGGAGCACCCAGAAGAGGCAGGCGGCGGAGATGCTGTAACCGAGCGCTTGCGGCAGCCAGCCGGGGATCCTGCGAGGGGAATCGGTCACGCCTTCATCATAGCTTGCGGAGTTCAGGAAGCCGAAGCGCCGGAGCGACGCGCGGTGGAAAGAAGTCCGAGCTTCGCCCGGATGGACAAGCCGGAGGCTTCCTCGAAAATAGACTGGCTCGCCCGGCGACCGCTCCCTAACGGTCGCGGCTCTGATTGGAATTGCGGCTGCTTCAATCGGAGCCGCGACCGTGAGGGAGCGGTTTGCTGGTGGGCATCGGCGTCTTCATCATTCGTTGCGACGCCCCCTGGGCGTCATGAGCAACTCATCCCACTGGCACGGTTGGGGTACCCTAGCTGTGATGAAGCCATTACGCCGTGTTGCGGTTTTGGGGGCGGGGACCATGGGTGCGCGGATCGCCGCCCATTTCGCCAATGCGGGGTTCCCGGTGGACCTGCTGGATATCGTGCTGCCAGATCAGCCTGAGCGGAATCGGGCGGCGCTAGGGGGAATCGAAAGCGCGGCGACGCAGCGCCCCGTGGCGTTTTTCACCGGCGCCGCGAAAGCGCTGATCGTGCCGGGAAATTTCGAGGACGATCTCGGCCGGGTGGGGCGCTGCCAGTGGATCGTCGAAGCCGTGGCGGAAAATCTGGAGATCAAACGTTCCCTCTGGCGCCGGGTGGCGGCGCTGCGCGCGCCGGGGTCGATTGTCTCGACGAACACCAGCGGGATTCCGCTGGCGCGCATCTCCGAGGGCTTCGATAGCGAGT
>JANYJN010000088.1 GCA_025358475.1 Candidatus Solibacter sp. | reverse complement strand
GCGCATTCCCACCGCCGGCGGCGAAGAAGAGGAGGCCTTCGTCCCGGAGCACGATATGTGGGGGGCCACCACTATGCAGCCCACCAAGAATGGCGTTTACTACTCTGAATTCGAGCGCAGTGCGCGCTCCATGGTGGTTTCTTTCTACAATTTCTCTACCAAGAAGAGTTCCATCGTATTCCGCCTCCGAAATGCCGATTGGCAAAGCGGCGGCAGCTATTCGGTCTCCCCCGACGGCAAATCCATCCTCTACGCCCGCGTCGACCAGAGCCAGACCAATTTAATGCTGGTGGAAAATTTCCGCTAGCTAGCACTAGCCTGAAAAAAAGCATATTCAGCCGCAGATGAACACAGATAAACATGGATAAGAATTTTGCGTAAGCACTCTTGTTCTTATCTGTGTTCATCTGTGTTCATCTGTGGCCAGTATTTTCTTGCCTTTCCCCCCTACCCCACGCTCAACCAGAAGCTTTCTCGCCAAGTCGCGCCCGGCGCCACGCTCTGTAACTCCTGATACACCCCGTCGTGCGCCAGGTTGAACGCGTTCGTAATCGCCGCCATTGGCTCAAAGCAGATGAAGTCCTGTCCCTTTGGGGCGTAGACCACCGCCACGCTGTACTTCGGCCCGTAAGCCACCGTGAGACGCTCCCGCCCGCCTTCCACCGTGAAGCGTGCCCGCCCGTCCGGATCGCGAATCAGGTTCGCGAACACGTCGTCCAGCGGCCCCGCGCTTAGCGAGTGCGGATCGGCGAATTCCACCGGCTTGCGCTCGCCCGTCGGGATCAACTGCGCATTCAGCACCAGGTGATCGCGCGCCGCCAGGTGTACGTGCCACCGGTCGCGAGGTGCGTCGTGCAACTGGAAGTATGGGTGGAATCCCACCGCTATGGGCATGGGGACGCTCCCGTGGTTCTCTATCGCCGTCTCCACTTCCACGCTGCCGTCGCGCAGCCGGTAGGTCATCGTGATGGTGTGCGGGAACGGGAACTGCGCCATCATCTCCGGATGCCGCCAGAATTCCAGCCGGCTGGCCGCCCACGCGCCCGTGGCGTCGGCCTTGGCCTCCCTCAGTTTCCACGCCCTCGAGAAGCCCAGCACTCCGTGGATGGGTTTCTGATTGCCGTCGCGCCGCACGTTGCCCAGGTTCGGGTTGAGCAGGTAGCGCTTGCCGTTGGCCCAGTAGGCATCGCCATCCAGACGGTTCGCCCATGGCGCCAGGAACGGCACGCCGCACAGTCGCGGCGCGCGCGCGAATTCCGCTACCCCCGTGTACGGGAAGTAGAGGTAGTTCCGCCCGCCCACGTTCCACTGGTAGGCCATGTTGCCTACTCCCGGCGCAATCCCCAGTTCCATCTTGCGCCCCGCGTCGGCCAGTTGCACCGTGTTCGTTCCGTCTATCACCACTTGGCGGGCTGTGTAGTTGTTAGGGCTCATCGAATATCGTCCAGGTCGCGCAGGTCCAGGTCCGTGTCCTTCTGGCAGCACACGCACGGGCCCGGCGCGTAAGCGCGAATGGAGCACACGTCGCACCAGTAGGTGATCATCTTCGGCTTGCCGCCATCCATCACCACCAGCGCCCGCGTGTGCAGCGGGTCGATCAGAAATTTGCCGGGCGCCGTGAAGTGCCCCCGCGCTGAAACTTCGAACCCGTTGACCCGCGGATCGTGCAGCACCTTCCGCGTGGGTGCATCGCCATCCAGCGCGATGCGCTGATGCTCCGCCGTCTCCACCACCGGAGCCTCGCCGCTACCCACCACTAACTTCCCGCGTACCGTTTCACTCTTCGGCGGCGTCGCCCCGGACAGAGAAAGCGCGGCCAGCGCCAGCCAACACAGACAAACCCTCATACCTTGATTGTACCGGCGAAGTGGGACAGACGCTCGCCTTTTGTCGTCGCTTGGGATGGACCTTCGGGCCGCGAAATTCCATGAAAAACTGAGCACTACCGCGAGAACTGCCTGGCTTGGTGGGGCGGACCGCTTGCAGCAGGCCGGCGGAGGCTTTGGCCGCGATTCGCCGGCGAAAGCGCGTGCGCCACCACCGGCAAGTTGTTTGCATGCAAAGGTGGGGCAGGCGCTGTCGCCTGCCGATTCCGCTGCCGGGCGAATATTTCCCTGGTTTTTAGAGAGCGATTTCGCGGTAAGTACGGAATCTCGCGGTCGAAGACCTGCTGTGCCGGGGAAGCCTGGAAATCCCGCA
>JANYJN010000072.1 GCA_025358475.1 Candidatus Solibacter sp. | reverse complement strand
TGCCCGGTGGAGATCCCAATTCCGCCGCCGTTCAACGTGATGGTGATCGATGCCGACCCGACGCCCTTCTGGATCGCCGTCCCCGGCTTGCTGCTACTGTCGCTGATTTTGCTGGTGTATTCCGGCCTGTCGGCGCGGCATGCGGAAATCAGCTACGGAGAGTGAAGTAGTTGTCAAAGAAGTTGGGAGCGAGATCACGTGATCACTTCCCCTCGAACAGGCGAGGCGGTTAAATCTTAGGCAAGCACCGCGATGCCCTGGGCAGTCGCTGCCTGCCGGAGCGGTTCATCCGACGTGGCGAGGGCGAGACCGGTTCGCAATGCGAGGTCAAGATAAGCGGCATCATACGCCGCAATATTCTGGCGGCGCGCGAGGGCCTCCAGACCTACGTTCGCCCAGAGGCTTTGGGATTCGACCCGGATCGGCAGCGCCTGGAGAAGGCTCAAGTATTCGGTAATCTGTTGCTCGGAGATTCTCTTACGCTTACGGAAAGAGACGAAAATGTCGTTAGCGATTTCAAATGCCCAGATTTCCGGGACGATGGCGTCGTTCGCTACCAGTTCTTTGAGAACCCGGCGGCTGTAAGGAGTATTCTCGGTTGGATCACCAGGAAAACACCACGAAATCGCTATAGAGGCATCGAGGATGAATGCCGCCATCAGCGGCGGTGTCCTTCGTGGAGGAGGTCACGAGTGATGGGTTCGCCGAGGGTGAGATGATGTTTCTCTCCAAATTCCAGCATACGGCGGACCGCTTCCTCCCGTTTCGTCCGGCCAGTTGCGGTTGGCGCAGTCTGGACGGCCGCTTCCTCTGCAAGGGAAAGGAGATACGCCTCTAGCGGCATGCCGCTGGCATGAGCGCGGGCAAGGAGACTCGCTTCAATCTCTGGCCTCAAGTGAAGGGTGACGGTCACGGTAACCTCTCCTTAAGTTTACGCCAGCGGGCGCCTCCCACCAGGGGTCTCCCGGCCGGCGTCCCGCGCGGGAGCGATTTGTTGCCCGCTCCCGCACCTGGGCGTTACAATCGGGCTTCAGCCCCCGGATCGAGCCGCCGCGCACGCAAGGGCCGCCTGGTCCATCCGCCGTGGTAGAGGTTCCTGGAGACTCGAATGCAATCGGATCGGACGTTGATGAGCGACGATGAGGCCGCCGCCCTGTGGCGACGATGAGTGGGGGCGCTTTCCACCCGGCCAGCGCGCCCGATTACTTGCCTCTCGCGCAGATGCGCCAGTTGCAGCTTCAGCGGCTGCGGGCCGTGGTGCGGCGCGCCTACGACCGCGTCGAGCTCTTCCGCCAGCGGCTCGACCAGCGCAACTTCTCCCCCGATGGGCTGGACACTCTCGCCGACATACGGCACCTGCCCTTCACCACCAAGGCCGATCTGCGCGATACCTATCCGTTCGGCCTCTTCGCCAGCCCCATGCGGGAGGTGGTCCGCGTACACGCTTCCAGCGGCACCACCGGCAAACCGATTGTGGTCGCCTACACGCAGCAGGATCTGGACGTCTGGACCTCCGTGATGGTGCGCGCCTTCGCGGCCTGCGGCCTGGATCACGGCGACGTGGTGCAGAACGCTTACGGCTACGGTTTGTTCACCGGCGGACTGGGCGCGCACTACGGCGCCGAAGCGCTGGGCGCCACCGTGATTCCGGTCTCCGGGGGCAACACCGACCGGCAGATTATGGTGCTGAAGGATTTCGGAGTCACCGCCATCTGTTGCACGCCCACCTATTTCATTCACTTGATCGAGCGCGCCGCTGAACTCGGCGTCCACATCCGCAAGCTGCCACTCCGCGTCGGCATCTTCGGCGCCGAACCGTGGACCGAATCGATGCGGCGTCACATCGAAACGGAGGGCGGCATTCAGGCTTTCGATATTTACGGTCTGTCGGAAATCATCGGGCCGGGCGTGGGCGTCGAATGCCCCTATCACAACGGCCTGCACATTTTCGAGGACCACTTCTACCCGGAGGTGATCGATCCCCAAACGGGCCGCGTCATGCCGGACGGAGAAGTTGGCGAACTGGTGTTGACCACGCTCAGCAAGCAGGCCATGCCGATGATCCGTTACCGCACGCGCGACATCAGTGTGATGGCCGCCGAGCCCTGCCCGTGCGGGCGCACCGTGCGCCGCATCGGCCGCATCGCGCGCCGCAGCGACGACATGTTCATCATCCGCGGCGTCAACGTCTTCCCTTCGCAGATCGAA
>JANYJN010000071.1 GCA_025358475.1 Candidatus Solibacter sp. | reverse complement strand
TGCCCGGTGGAGATCCCAATTCCGCCGCCGTTCAACGTGATGGTGATCGATGCCGACCCGACGCCCTTCTGGATCGCCGTCCCCGGCTTGCTGCTACTGTCGCTGATTTTGCTGGTGTATTCCGGCCTGTCGGCGCGGCATACGGAAATCAGCTACGGAGAGTAGCTAAACTGGGATAATAGGACGCGAGGCGGGAGATGACGATTCAGCTAAAGCCGGAGCAAGCGCAAGTCGTCGGGCAGGCTATTCAGGCAGGTCTGATTGCGACTGCGGACGACATTGTCGATGTGGGCATCGACGCTATCCGCCAACGTCTGAAGTTGCGCCCGAACGAAGTTAGCACGCCGGTGCTGTCGGTGGCGGAGTGGGAGCGCGAATTCGATACTTGGATTGAGAGCTTCCCGGACACAGCGCCTCTTCCCGACGAAGCGCTCAGTCGCGAAAGCTTGTATCCGGACCGCCTATAGATGCGGATACTGCTGGATACGAATGTCTTGGTCCGCGCTGTTCAGCGCAGCCACCCGGCGTGCCGAATGGCGGTATCTGCCGTTAAGGCGCTCCACGGAAAACAGCATGTCTTGTGCGTCGCACCCCAAAACGTGGCTGAGTTCTGGAATGTGTGCACACGACCCGCGGTTGTGAACGGCCTTGGCCTCAGCGTAACCGCGACTGACCGATATGCCAGCCGGCTGGAGCGAATGTTTTTGGTCCTGCCCGATTCGATGGAGACCTTTCGTGAGTGGCGGAGGCTCGTGGTTCAGCACAACGTCATGGGTGCGAAGGTGCATGACACCCACCTTGTGGCCACCATGAAGGTCCATAGGCTCGATCAGATTCTCACGTTCAACATGCAGGATTTCGCTCGTTACGAAGGTGTCACGGCAATTCATCCTGATACTGTTCGCTGAATGACCTGCATACATCGCCGTAGCTACGGGGAGTAGAAAAAGGCCAAGACGCTAAAGAAGGAAACGCTTCAGACTGGAGCGCTTCAAGTCTCGCCGCGCGGGGGCGATTTGTTGCCCGCTCCCGCACGTGGCGTTACAATCGGGCTTCACCCCCCGGGACGAGCCACCGCGCACGCAAGGGCCGCCTCGTCCATCCGCCGTGGTAGAGGTTCCTGGAGACTCGAATGCAATCGGATCGGACGTTGTTGAGCGACGATGAGGCCGCGGCCATGTGGCGCCGATGAGTGGAGGCGCTTTCCACCCGGCCAGCGCGCCCGATTACTTGCCGCTGGCGCAGATGCGCCAATTGCAGCTTCAGCGGCTGCGCGCCGTGGTGCGGCGCGCCTACGACCACGTCGAGCTCTTCCGCCAGCGGCTTGACCAGCGCAACTTCCCACCCGATAGGCTCGACACTCTCGCCGACATCCAGCACCTCCCCTTCACCACTAAGGCCGATCTGCGCGACACCTATCCGTTCGGCCTCTTCGCCAGCCCCATGCGGGATGTGGTCCGCGTACACGCTTCCAGCGGCACCACCGGTAAACCGATTGTGGTCGCCTACACGCAGCAGGATCTGGACGTCTGGACCTCCGTGATGGTGCGCGCCTTCGCGGCCTGCGGCCTGGATCACGGCGACGTGGTGCAGAACGCCTATGGCTACGGTTTGTTCACCGGCGGACTAGGCGCGCACTACGGCGCCGAAGCGCTGGGCGCCACCGTGATTCCTGTGTCCGGGGGCAACACGGACCGCCAGATTATGGTGTTGAAGGATTTTCGGGTCACTGCCATCTGCTGCACGCCGACCTATTTCATTCACCTGATCGAGCGCGCCGCCGAACTCGGCGTCCACATGCGCGAGCTGCCGCTCCGCGTCGGCATCTTCGGCGCCGAACCGTGGACCGAATCGATGCGGCGTCACATCGAAACGGAGGGCGGTATTCAGGCTTTCGATATTTACGGTCTGTCCGAAATCATCGGGCCCGGCGTGGGCGTGGAATGCCCCTATCACAACGGTCTGCACATTTTCGAGGACCACTTCTACCCGGAGGTGATCAATCCCCAAACGGGCCGCGTCATGCCGGACGGAGAAGTGGGCGAACTGGTGCTGACCACGCTCAGCAAGCAGGCCATGCCGATGATCCGCTACCGCACGCGCGACATCAGTGTGATGGCCGCCGAGCCCTGCCCGTGCGGGCGCACCGTGCGCCGCATCGGCCGCATCGCGCGCCGCAGCGACGACATGTTCATCATCCGCGGCGTCAACGTCTTCCCTTCGCAGATCGAA
>JANYJN010000060.1 GCA_025358475.1 Candidatus Solibacter sp. | reverse complement strand
ACCGCCGTCACTTCGCCCCGGTTGCCCCGCGTCTTGCCAATCTGGGCCACCGCGACCCATTCGGTGCCGGCTTCGTTACTCAAGGATTTCCAGGGTGAACCGGCGATTCAGCTTCATTCCCGCCGCCCCAAGTATGGTGCGGATGGAACGCGCGGTTCGACCCTGTTTGCCGATCACTTTCCCCAGATCGCTCGCGGCCACCCGTAACTCCAGCACCGTGACCTGTTCCCCCGTCACCTCGCGAACCACCACCTCTTCTGGGATGTCAACCAGAGCTTTCGCGATATCTTCAACTAACTGTTTCATCGCCCCGCCTCCACTGACTTCATAGTAACCGAACCCGCTGTACTCTAGGACAGGCTTCCTGCCTGTCCCCTATTTGGTCTAGACTACCGGTTCCGGTTGCACGGGAGGGTTCTTTTCCACCAGGCGCTTTACGGTGTCCGAAAGCTGGGCGCCGTTCTTGACCCAGTGCTCGATGCGATCATGCTTCAGCATGACCTTCTTCGGCGAGGTGAGCGAATTGTAGTGGCCCACCACTTCCAGGTTGCGGCCGTTTCGGGCGCGCACTTTGTCAATTACCACCACACGATAGAACGGCTTCTTCTTGGCGCCAAACCGCGCCAGGCGAATCATCAGCATGATTTCTCCAATGTGCTACTCCAATGTGGGGCAGGTCATCTTTTATCAATCACCGAATGACCCGCCCAAATCTTTCCCAAATTTACGAGGGCAGATTGCCGAATGGAAACCCACCGGGCAACTTCATCTTACCGAGCTTTTTGCCCATGAAGCCACCCGAGAAAGTCTTCATCATTTTCTTCATCTGCCCGTATTGCTTCAACAACTGGTTGACATCTTGCACGGTAGTGCCGCTGCCCTTGGCGATCCGCCGGCGCCGGCTTCCGTTGATGATCATATGATTGTCGCGCTCCCGGTAGGTCATCGAATCGACGATCGCCACCACGCGATTGATTTCGTTCTCGTCAACCTTCACGTCCTTGAGGTCCTTCAGAATCCCCACCTTGGGCATCATCCCCAGCAGCGATTCCAGCGGCCCCAGCTTGCGAATTTGTTTGAGCTGGTTGCGGAAGTCCTCCAGCGTGAAATCGTTCTCGATCAGCTTGCGCTGCATCTCCACGGCCTGCTTCTTGTCGATGGCTTCCTCGGCCTTCTCGATGAAGCTCAGGATATCGCCCATGCCCAGGATGCGGTTGGCCGCCCGGTCCGGGTGGAACGGCTCCAGCGCGTCAAGCTTCTCGCCCACGCCCACGAACTTCAATGGCTGTCCCGTCACGTGGCGGATCGAAATCGCCCCTCCGCCGCGGGCGTCTCCGTCCATCTTGGTCAGGATTACACCCGTGATGCCCAGGCGCTTGTGGAATTCATCGGCCGATTTGACCGCATCCTGTCCCGTCATGGCGTCGGCTACGAACAGAATCTCCACCGGGTTGAGCTGCTCCTTCAGTTGCTGCAACTCCACCATCAGGTCGTCGTCGATGTGCAGGCGCCCGGCCGTGTCCACCAGCAGCACGTCGCGGCCCCGATTGACAGATTCCCGGCGCGCCGAGCGTGCCAGCTCCAGCGGCGCCGTCTCTCCGGGCGCGCCCTCATAGATCGGCGTACCCACCTCGCGGGCCACTATTTTCAATTGCTCGCGCGCCGCCGGCCGGTATACGTCCACCGATACCATCATCGGCGTGTGGCCGTTCTTCGAAAGCCAGCGCGCCAGTTTGGCCGTCGAGGTGGTCTTCCCGGAGCCTTGTAAGCCCACGATCAGGAATACGCTGGGCGGCTCGTTGGCGTAGCGCAGCTTGGATTCGTGGCTGCCCAGAATCTTGATCAGCTCTTCGTGAACAATCTTGACCACTTGCTGCGAGGGTGACAGCGCGTTGAGCACTTCCTCGCCCACCGCCTTCTGCCTGATGTTCTCAATCAGCAGTTTGACAACTTTGAAGTTGACGTCGGCTTCCAGCAGCGCCATGCGAATTTCGCGCAGGGCGCTCTCCATGTTCTCGGCCGAGAGTTTACCTTCGCCGCGCAGGTTCTTGAACACCCGCTGCAGTTTATCTGATAGGTTGTCGAACATGAAAATAGACCAACCCCGCAAGGGTGTCCGTGCGAGAGACCTTGTGGAGTCTTCCTATTATAGCCGTTATTCCGCGACCGCGGGAACCGCCGGTGGCGGGATCCGCAGGCTGCTTGCCGCCATCTTCCCGGTGCGGTCCATGCCCAATTCGTAGAGCACCCGCGTGCCCGGACGAAGGTCCGTGGCCAAGCCTTCAGACAGGCGCGAGACGTGGAAGAAGATATCCCTTCCACCATCGTCGGGACGCAGGAACCCGAAGCCCTTGGCTTCGAAGTATGTCACTACGCTTCCGCTCTGTTCGCCGGTGGGAGCTTCGCCCGTGGCATCCCCCGTGGCGGCCGCAGGGGTCGCCGGCCGGCTGCTCTTGTCGCCGACTCCCTGCTTCACCAACTGGAGATCGGCCTCCGACCAATTGGCCGGCGGCTTGTTCTCGGATGGCATCTTGAGGTCCGGATTGCGCTTGCGGGCCTCTTCAAATAACCGTTTCTGGCTTGCGTTCAACGAAAGTGTCCTCGAAATTCCGTGCGCTACGCCGTAGCGGGCACGGCTGTCTTCTTCTTCCGGGTGCCCTTCTTCTCGACAGGCGCCGCCCGGTCGCTCTTTTTTAAACTGCCCATCACCAACATGGTGACAAATTTCTTCTCGCCGTGATCGTCGAATTTGATCACGATTCGCTCTTCGCTGCTGGACAGGACCGTCCCCAGTCCGAACTTCAAATGCTCGACTTGGGCGCCCTGCGAATACGTGTTGGAAGCCATAGATTTCCTAAGGGTTACTCCTCGGGTGTGGTGCTGGAGGTGTGCCGTGCCGGAGTGGTATGGATGGTTTGTGCGGGCAGTTGTACCACAATGGTGTTAACAGCGTAGCAAATCGGGGGCCGTTTGTCGAGCGCGCTGTTTCCTAACGCACAAGAGTGCCCCGTCGCCTGCCCACTACAGATAAATGTCGTTGGATGGATATCCGGGAAGGTCCTGCACCGCTTGGGTCGCCAGGTCCTGTTCCAAGTGCTCAATCGCTTCCAGTGCCTTCACGAAACTGAAGGAGGCGCGATTGCCCGGACCGTACACGCCTACCACCAGTTCGCACAGCGCGCGCAACCGCTGGGTGGTGCCTTTCATTTCGCGCCCCAATTCCCGGTGCTCGTCAATTGTGAGTGAAATAGGATTCTCCGCGCCGCATCCTTGCGGCTCTGCGGAATTATGGTCGCCTCCAGTCTACCATAGGCATCCTGCTACAATTTTAAAGATGCCCAACGAAATTTACGCTGCATTCGATACCACCGAAGGCAAGTTCAAGGCCAAGCTTTTCGCCGACAAGGCGCCCAACACCGTGAACAACTTCGTCTCTCTTGCCGATGGTTCCAAGACCGGGAAGCCGTTCTACGACGGCACCGTGTTTCATCGCGTCATTCCTGATTTCATGATTCAGGGCGGCTGCCCCGAAGGCACCGGCCGTGGCGGACCCGGCTACAAATTCGCCGACGAGTTCCATCCCACCCTGAAACACAACAAGGTCGGCTTGCTCTCCATGGCCAACGCCGGACCCGGCACCAACGGCAGCCAGTTCTTCGTCACCGTCGCCGCCACCCCGCACCTGGATAATAAGCACAGCATCTTCGGCGAGATCACCGAAGGCTATGACGTGGTCGAGAAGATCTCCCAGGTTCCCCGCGGCGCCGGCGACCGCCCCAAGAAGGAAGTCCGCCTCAACTCCGTCACTATCGAGAAAACTTAGTGCTTTGACACGGAGAGGATATCCCGGAAACAGGTGCTCCAGCCGCGGGCTACCAGCCCAATGCCCTATAGTTTTCCCAGTAACGTACAGTCTGCCTTGATGGTGGGGCGGACCCCCCGGTCTGCGGCCGACGCCCCCGTCGGCCTACTCGCGCCGGGCACGATGCCGATACATGAGGGTCCGCCCCACCACTTCCACCGGATTCGCAGCTCTGGCAAAAACTATGTGGCCGCAGCCTGCCAGCTAGCCCCACATCGAGAGCAGCATCTTCAGCCCCGGTGCATTCCTTGAGACTGGCGATCTTCGGCGGCACGTTCGATCCCATCCACGATGGCCATCTCGCCCTCGCGCGCGAGGCCGCCTCACGCTACAGCCTCCACCGCGTCCTCTTTGTCCCCGCCGCCCATCCTCCCCACAAGGCCGGCGTCACCCACGCGCCCTACGCCGATCGTGTCCGCATGGCCGAACTCGCCTGCCAGGGCGACCCGCGCTTCGAAGTCTCCCGCCTCGAGGAAGACACGGCGCGCAGTTACTCTATCGATACCATCGAGAAACTTCGCCCCAGTCTCGCCCCCGGCGACCAGTTGTACTTCCTCATCGGCGCCGACGCCTTCGCCGAGGTCCGCACCTGGCATCGCTGGCGCGACGTCGTGCGCGGCGTTCGTTTCCTGGTGGCCAGCCGTCCCGGCCACCTCTACCAAGCCCCTCCCGGCGTCGAGTTCGATCGCATTGACGATATCGAGCTCCCCTTCTCCTCTTCGGACATCCGCCGCGCCTTGGAATCCCGCCAAACCCCCGCCGGCCTTCCCCCCGCCGTACTGACTTACGCCGTTTCGCACGGTCTCTACGGCGCTTGAGATCGTGGCCCCCTTGTCACAGCGGCTGTGTCGCCGTGTACCGGTGCCGCTTCAGTAAGATCGTCTCATCCACCGCCTTCGAACTGACGGTAAGCCTACGAGTCTATTGAACATAAAACATTTTAATTGCATTATGTTCTTGTCAGCAAAACGCGAATGGCACGCGCCGTGCTCATATACTGGTGCGCCGTGGCGTTCTCCCGTCGAAACGGCCCGCCCCGCCCTTTTTGGAGGTTCTACCTTGAAGAGAGTTCTTTCGATTTCCCACCTGATTCTGCCGCTACTCGCGCTTGCTACCGCGCCCTTCTTGACTGCTCAAACGCTCGTCCTGGATAAGGCCACTCTGAACTTTTCCGGTCAGTTCGGTGGCTCCGCCGTTACCCAGACGGTGAATGCAACCAGTACTGGGGCATCCATACCCTTCATCCTCGTGGCGCCCCCTGCCTCGCCTTGGCTCAAAATTAACGGGCTGGGAACCTTCGGCGCCAACACCCCCGCCGCGGTTCCCGTAACCGCCGACCCCGCCGGGCTCTCCGCCGGAACCTATACCGCCGATATCGCCGTCATCGGCGGTTCCGTCAGCAACCCTTCCATTGCGGTGACGTTTACCGTCAGTGCCATCGGCGTCAATCCAGCTTCACTCGCTTTCAGTTACACCTTCGGCAGCAGCACTTTCCCGGCGATGCAAGTCCTGACCCTCACCGGAGCCGTCACCCCGTGCACCGCCACCGTCGCCAACACGTCCGGCGGCAATTGGTTTTCCTTACTGCAAACCTCCTGCGCTTCACCCGGCAACCTGACGGTCGTGTTTAACAATGCCGTCATCGCCAATCTGGCGCCCAATACCTACACCGGCACCATCACCATCGTGCCTGGCACCAGCACCACCACACAAGTGAGCCCCTCGGTCGTCGTGCCCGTGACCCTTACCGTGGCGCCGACGCCGCCCGTCACCGTCAACCCGCCGTCCCTCTTCTTCAACTGGCAGGCCGGTGTCGCCGAGCCCAACCCCAGCCAGACATTCACCGTCTCCACTACGGCAGCGCAGGCGCTCAACTATAGCTTCACCACGTCGGTCGAAACCGGCAGTTGGATTTCCACCGTTAACCCGCCCAGCGGCAGCATCAGCCCCACCACCGGCACCGTTCAGATCACCGTGACCCTGAACCCGAGCGGTCTCGCCGCCGCCACCTATAAAGGCAAACTCACCCTGCTCACCCCCGGAGGCAGTCCCGCGAAGCAGGATATTCCGGTCCAATTCGTCGTCTCCAATACGCCCTTGCTCAATGTGCCCAACGCCACGCTGAATTTCGCCTACCAGTTGGGCACCAACGCCCCGGCCGCACAATCCGTCAACATCACCGCCACCAGCGGAAGCCTGTCTTATGCGGTCACCCAGAGCGCCAACTCGCCGTGGCTTTCCGTGCCCAATGCCGGCACCACCACCACGCCTCTTACCGTCTCCGTCAATCCCGCGGGACTGACCTCCGGAACTTATTCCGCCACGGTCAACGTGACCTCCGCTACGTCCGGCAGCGCTTCCCAGCAGATCCCGGTGGTATTGAAGGTCACCAACGACCCCACCCTTTCCGTCAATGTCACCGAGCTGAAATTCCCTTACCAGATGGGGCAACCCGCTCCCGCGAATAGGAGCGTCAAACTCACCAGCAGGACCGGCGTGCCGCTGAATTACACGGCATCGCTCGCCACCACTACCTGCGGCTCCTCTTGGCTGCTATTAAACGGCGCCACCACCTCCCTCAGCGGCGTGACCGACGACACCCTCACCGTCTCCATCGCCGCCGCCTCCCTGACCGCCGCCACTCCTGCCTGCACCGGCGCCCTGACTATCAACGCCACCAATCCTGCCACCGGCGCGGCTGCCCTGGGCAGCCCGATCGTTATTCCGGTCACGCTCTATGTTTCCACCACCGCGCAACTGGTGCTCACACCAGCCGATCCCCCCGTGTTTGCCGTCGGTGTGGGCGCGCAATCTCCCACGCCGCAGACCATCACCCTAACCAGCACCAACTCCGACGTGTTGACTTATACCGTCGCCTTCACCAGTAATAACGCGGTCAGTTGGTTGTTCGTCAACATGGTGAACGGTTCTACCGCCGCCGGCAACAACACCCTCACCGTCTTCGTGATTCCGAGCGGTCTCGCCGCCAATACCTACACCGGCACCGTTACCGTAACCGCCACCGGACCCGGAGGCGCGGTAGTCGCCAACAGCCCCGTCGTCATTCCCATCACGCTCCATGTAACCGCCGGATCGTTGACCCTCAGTGCCGCCGATCTCAGCTTTCAGCAGACCCTCGGCGGACCCGCTCCCGCCTCCCAGACCCTCACCATCGGCTCCAGCGGCCAGATCCTGAACTACTCCGCTCTCGCCACCAGCACCACCTCCGTACCCTGGCTCTCCGTCTCTCCCGCCAGCGGCAACACCTCTACCAGCGGCACGCTCACCGTGGCCGTCGATGGTTCCAAACTGATCGCGGGGACCACCTACACCGGCACCATCGTCGTGACTTCGCCCGGGGCAGGAAACAGTCCCGCCACCATCAACGTGCACTTCAAGGTGGATCCCGGAACCCTCTCCGCTATTCCCAACACCACGCTCACCTTTACCCAGGCGGCGGGCGGCGCGGCTCCACCGGCGCAGAGCATCGCCGTCACCGGCATCCCAGCCCCCTTGAACTTCACCGTCACCAGTGCCACCCTGAATGGCGTCAACTGGCTTCGCGCCACTCCGGCTTCCGGCACTACCCCATCCAGCGTGCAGGTCCTTGTCGACGGCACCGTGCTCCCCGTGGGTCAGTACACCGGCACCGTCACCATCGCCTCCACCGGCGCCGGCGGCAGCCCGATCGCCATTGGTGTGGTTCTAAACGTGGTGCCGCCGGCGGTTCTCGTCGTCTCGCCCACTTCTCTTTCGTTCGCCTACGTCGCCGGTCTGCCCGCGCCACCGCCCGCGAACCTCCTGGTGACGTCCACCGGCGCCACCGGCCTCGTGCCTTTCAGCGTCCAGGTGCAGCTTGATGGCATTATCGGCCCGTGGCTTCTCGTCACCCCGGCCAACGGTTCCGCGCCGGCTACCCTCGCGGTTTCCATATCCATTGCCAACCTGACGGCAGGTATCTACACCGGCCACATCATCATCACTTCCCCCAACGCCCTGGTTGCCTCTACCGTCCCCGTCACCCTCACCGTCTCCGCCATTGCCCAGCCGGTGATAGTCGCCGTCAAGAACGCCGCCAACTACCTAACCGGCAGTCTCTCGCCGGGCGAGAATATCGTAATCGGCGGCACCGGCCTCGGACCCGTCACTTTGGCCTTTGGCGCCATCGTCAACAACGCCTTCGCCAACACCATCGCCAACACCCGAGTACTCTTCGACAACGTACCGGCGCCCATCCTCTACGCTTCCGATAGCCTTACCAGCGTGATGGTGCCTTACGGCGTCAACGGGCGCACCAGCACCAGCATCGTAGTCGAATACTACGGCGTCCAGTCCGCTCCCGCCATGTACAATATCGTGGCCGCGGTTCCCGGTATCTATACGCAAAACTCACAGGGCACCGGTCCCGCCTCCGTCCGAAATCAGGATTACACGATCAATAGCTCGAGTTTGCCCGAGAAGCGCGGCAACGTCATCGCCGTCTATATGACCGGCGAAGGCGCCACTGCTCCCCAAGGCTCCGATGGCACCATCATTCCGGCTGACGGTTCCGGCCTCAAGAAGCCTAATCTCACCGTGACCGCCACCATTGGTGGAATGAAGGCCGACGTGCAGTACGCCGGTTCCGCCCCGGGCATCGTCTCCGGCGTCATGCAAGTCAATCTGCTGATTCCGGCCGGCGCGCCGGTCGGCGGCGCAGTTCCTATCGTGATCAACGTGGGCACCGCGAGTTCCTCCAGCTTCGGCGCCCCCACCGTCGCCATTCAATAATCGGTAACCGCAACCCGAGGGGCGGACCATCCTTAGCGATGGCCCGCCCCTCTTTTCGTGGCGCCAGGCCCCGCCTCCGCTCCTTGGGGCTCTACCACACTTCTTTCCCCAGCCGCAGGCGTCATGATAGGGATATGAGTCAGTTGAGCGAACGTTGGACAGGCGTGTCGCTGCCCGGCGATTATGTTCTGCAAGAGTGGTTGAGCGGTAATGAGGACGCCGCGTTTTTCGAAACTTCGCTCCCGCCCGATGGCCGCCGCGCCGTCGTCAAGCTGGTGCCGGAGTCCGCCGTCGATGGTGCTGCCCAACTCGCTCTATGGCAGCGCACGCGCTCCTTGCGCCATCCCAATCTGCTCCAATTGCTGGATTGCGGGCGCGCCGAACTCGCCGGCGAATTCGCCGTCTACGCCGTGTTCGAATACGCCGGCGATACGCTTGCTTCCGCGCTCGCCCACTCGCCCCTGTCGGCAGCCGAAGCGCGCGAAGTGCTCGACGCGGCCGTCGCTGCCCTGAGCTACCTTCAGGCCCAGGGCCTGGCCCATCCCCCGCTCCACCCGGATCTGGTGTTGGCCGTGGGCGATGCCATCAAGCTGTCCACCGATGCCCTGAGCGAAGCTTCCCCGGACACACCCTACACGGCCGGACTGGGTGCGTTTTGGAGCCGGATCTCACCTTCCACGCCGGTGCGTAACGCGGACATCCTCGCCCAAGCCCTGGGCGCGGATCCCCACACCGTCCCGGTGCCGGCCCCGGCCATCATAGCGCCGGCCGAGGCCAACATAGCGCCGGCCGAGGATGCCGCCGTGCGGACGGCCTCGTCAGCGCCACGTCGGACTTTTCCCAAGTGGCCGCTGCTCGGTGCCGCCGCAGTCGTGCTGCTCATCCTGGGCCTCAAGCTTCGCCCCACGCCCGAGACTCCGGCGCAACCCGCCCCCGTCCCTCCCCCCGTCTCCATGACGGGAACTATTCCCAAATCGGGCAACGCCGAAGATCGCAATTCCCCGCCCTCGGTGCCCGGAAAAGCAATGTGGCGCGTCATCGCCTTCACTTACCGGACCCACGACGCCGCCGCCAAAATGGCCGGGCAGATCAACCAGCGGCACCCCGATTTCCATGCCGTGGTGTTCTCGCCGCCCCAGAAGAAGGGCTACTTCCTGGTGGCTCTTCGCGGACCCATGAGCCGCCCGGATGCCGTCCGCCTCCAAAGCAAGGCGCGCGCCGCCCGCCTGGCTCGCGATGTGTACGTCAAGAACTTCCTGGATTGATCCGCTGCCGAATCGTGGGCCCCAAGCAGAGCCGCGACCCCGATACCCTCTCGGTCCGGAGCGTTTGCCGGTTTACAGGCTGTGGCAGAAATGGCAGTCGGCTTCCGGCCCCACGGCCCGGGTATGCGCCGGCCTCTCCAATCCCGAGTGCGCCAGCAGCAGGGTGGCCTCGCCGGCCTTTACCCGTAAGGGCATGCCTCCCCCGCCATCACAGCGCAGCAGGCGGGCGCCGGTCAGGTCCATGCCTTCCGTCGACCGCGGTGAAACGTTCACGCCGGCCGCTTGCCGCAGATCCAGCGCCTCCGTCCGGCTGGCGGCAAAGCTGCCGCCGATCACCAATACTACCGCCGCCGCCACGGCAAGCCCCAGGCCCTGAAACGGACTGCGCTTCCCCGCCGTCAACCCCAGGCGCGTTCCCAAGGCCTCCGGCGCCTCCACCGGTGCCATTTCACGCGCCAATTCCCGCTCCAGCCAGTCAGACATGAGAGCTCCCTTTCAGATGCCAGAGCCGCCGCTCCAGCGTCTTGTGGGCGCGATTGAGACGCGACGCCACCGTCCCCATAGAGCAGCCCAGCACCGTGGCAATCTCCTCGTACGCCAGTCCCTCGGTATAACGCAGCACCACC
>JANYJN010000059.1 GCA_025358475.1 Candidatus Solibacter sp. | reverse complement strand
TGGAGCGCATCGCGCTCGGCAAGCTGGGATTCCATCTGGTTCTCCACCTGGCCCGGCGCGGGCAATGCCGGCGAGGAACCGTGCGCGCCGGCCGCTTGCAGCGTAGCCGGCGTGCTCACGGTGGAGGAGGCGTGCATGTTGCGCCGTTTGCGGCCGAACAGGAAGGCCACGATGGCAAGGACCAGCAGGCCCGCCAAGGCGCCTACGCCGATGAGCAGTGTCTTTTTATCCAGCGGGAGTGCCAACCCGCCGGCGGGTGTCCCCAGTCTGTTGGGAGCAGCCGCACCGGGGAAAGCCGGGGGCTCCAGCAGAAGAGTGGTTTCAAAGGGCAGGGTTTCAATCACCAACTGGTCGCCGCGCTCCGGCGAGAATCCCGTGATGCCGGCCACCAGATCGTGAATCACTTTCAGTTTTTCCGGCGGCGGCGGGACCAGGACCCGTTTGAAGCTGTTTTTGTCCTTTTCCCAGGTGACATCCTGGTCCACCAGTACCGCCAGCGACATTTTGCGGAGTACGCCCGCGGGCAGGTGAGTTTTTTTGACAGAGCGGCTGGATTGGTAGGCGATGTTTTCCGTGGTGCGGGTGGTTCTGTTGGATCCGCCATTGGGACGGGAGATGGGCCGCGGAAGGGCGGAAGCGGTTCCCGGGACGCCGTTGGCAACCGTTCCCCCCATATTGTCTTCGGTACGCTGCGAACTGAGCATAACGCTGCGCGCTGGGTCGAAGATCTCCTCGCTCAACTCCGCCCCCGTAAAATCGCACTCCACGGAAACGCCGGCGCGGAATTTCTCGGACCCGAGGAGCGGACCGAGAGTGGCGCCGATCTTGGCGAGAAGGTCGGTTTCGATCTGGTGCCGGTAGTCCAGCGACGCGGCGGAAGGCTCCGAGCCGTCCTGGGAGGGCGCGGGCTTGGGGCGGCTGAGCAGATTGCCGTTCATATCCAGCAGGGACACCGCATCGGGAGAGAGGCCTTCGACCGCACTGGCCACCAGGTGGCAGATGGCGATCACGTTCTGCGGGGCGAGGCGGGCACCCGGCCTGATCTTGACCAACACGCTTGCTTTGGCGGGTTGCTGGGCCTCAAGAAATACGGAATCCTTGGGGAAGGTCAAGTGGACGCGAGCCTGCTCCACCTCGGCCAGCGTTGTCACGGTGCGCTCCAGTTCGCCTTCGAGCGCGCGCCGATAGTTCACGTGTTCGGTGAATTCGGTGGCGCCGAGATTCACCTTGTCGAAGAGTTCGAAGCCGATGCGTCCGGACTTGGGCAGACCGATGGAGGCCATGGTGAGCCGCAGTTCGGCCAGGCGCGCGGAGGGCACCAGTACCGAGCCTCCGTTCTCCGGCAGGCGGTAGTCGGCGCCGGATTCCTTTAGTTTCTGCACGATGCCGGCGGCGTCCTCTGGCGACAGGCCTGTGAAGAGGGGGCGAAAATCGCCTTCCTTTCGCCACTGCACCAGCGAATAGAGGCCGGCGCAGACCGCAATCGCGACCATCACGATGGTGATGCGTTGCCGTACGGTGAGGTTCGCCAGAATCTTGCTCATGAATTGGAAGAGGCCTTGGGGCTCCCGGAGAGTAGATCGGCAGACCGGGCCGGAAACGTGAGCCCTACACCTGCATTCTCATGATTTCCTGGTAAGCGCCGACCGCCTTGTTGCGCGCCTGGAGGAAGAGGTTGAAGGAAAGTTCGGCCTGCGTGGTAGCCAAAATCGTGGTGTGAAGTTCCCCGCCTTCTCCGGCGAGGAAGCGCTCCACCGAGGTGGAGGCATTCTGTCCGATGGCTTCCACTTTCTGGATGGCGCTGGACAGCACATCCTGGAACCCGCCAGCGCCGCCAGGTTGGCCGGCCGGGCGGATTTCCAGGGGAAGAGTTGCGGGGGAAATGGGAAGGATGGGAAAGGACATCTTTTCTTACCTTAGACGGCACCTCAGCGGCCCAGGTCGATAGAGCGCTGAATCATGTCTTTGACGGCGGCGATAGCCGCGACGTTGGCCCCGTAACTGCGCGCGGCGCCCATCAGGTCAACCATGTCCTCGGCGGGATTAATCTTGGGAAAAGCCACGTAGCCGTTCTTATCGGCATCGGGATGACCCGGCAGATAGCGGCGTTCGGGTTCGCTCATGTCCGTGATCACGCCGGCAACGGCAACGCCGCCCACGGATTGAAGCTCAGAACTGAAGACGGACGCGAATGGCGAACCGACGGTGCTGGATTCGAAGACCAGGTCCTTGCGGCGATAGGGGCCGCCTCCGGGAGTGCGGGTGGTTTCAGAGTTGGCCAGATTTTCCACCAGCACTTCGGCGCGGGCGCGCTGCGCCGCCATGCCGGAAGCTCCCACGGAAAGGGCCGAGAACAGGCTCATGGTGTGCCCCCCTGAATGGCTGAGCGCATGGTGCTAATGTGCATTTTCATCAACTGGGAGGCCACCTGGAAGCGGAGCGCGTTTTCGGCCAGTAGACGGGCTTCGCGGTCCAGGCTGACGTTGTTCCCGTCATTCTTCACGGGAAGATCGATGACTTGGGTGGCATGCGGCGCACCACCGGTAGCGTTAAGGAATTCCGACTGAAAGTCGAAATCCTGGGTGCGATAGCCGGGCGTATCGGCATTGGCGACGTTCGACGCCACCAGTTTCTGCCGGGCGCTCAGCAGGTCCATGTATCTTTCGAGTTGTCCGGTGATTGGTTGGAGCACGGCACTGGACCTTATGCAGCTCGTTGGCCAAACGATAAATCACCTGAAATCAGCAAAACGGAA
>JANYJN010000037.1 GCA_025358475.1 Candidatus Solibacter sp. | reverse complement strand
GCGCCGGTGGTATCCACGCAGTTGACGACAAAAGCGGGCGCGTAGTAGAACTTGCCGTTCTCGCGGGCCAGAGAGCCGTGGGCGCCCAAGGTCATGGCGGCGACGCGCATGCCGTACTGCTTCTGGATGGTTTCGAGGGCTTTGAAGGTATCCGTCTCGCCGGTCCAGGCGGTGGGAAACTCGCTAGAGGCCACCAGGTAATCGACATTGGGGAGAACGCGGTCGAAGCCCTGATAGATGGTATCGACATCGACGGTGACGGGGATGCCGTGGCAGCGGGCGATTTCGGCGGCGCGGGCGACGGCGGGGGTATCGTGGCCGTCGATGTGGAGCAGCCGGGCGCCGGAAATCATGTCGTCGGTAATCTCTTCGGGGAGCACCTTGAGGCAATCGTCGCGCCGCCAAAGTACGGTACGCTCGCCGGTGGAACGGTCGATGATGATGTAGGCGGATTGATTGGGACAGCCCTGGCGGACTATCACGTGGTCGAGGTTGATGCCGGTGTCCTGGAGGCTTTGGAGCTGAATGCGGCCGCGCAGGTCGTCGCCGACGGCGCCGATGTACTTGGTGCGGAGGCCGAGGCGGGCGCAGGCGACGAGCGCGCTGGCCACCTGGCCGCCGGGGCTGAGGTGCTCTTCCTCGAAGGGCACCTTGCCGGCATAGGCGGGGAAGTGCGGGACGATGAGCAAGGTATCGGTGGCATTAAGGCCCACTCCAACGACGTCGAATTCAGGCATGCAAGAGACTATTGTAAGGGGATGGCGGGGTAGTGGGGGGAGCAAAGAAAACCCTACACTGGAGAAGGCCGGGCAGCGCGAGGCGCCGGCATTCCGATCCAACCAAGGAGGGCAGGCCTCACATGAAAACGTTCACGGCGGTGGTGGAGCGTTGCAGCGGCACAGACCTCTTTGTAGGTTACGTTCCGGGATTTGCAGGGGCGCACAGTCAGGGAAGGAGTCTGGACGAGCTCAACAGAAACCTTCAAGAAGTGATTGAGATGCTTCTCGACGATGGTCCTACCTTGGGGTGACGCGGAAGTCGTCGAAATAAGTGACGGAATCGGCCACGGTCCAGAGGCCGACTTTGCCGCCGGTGAGGAAAGTGTTGTCCCAGCCCTGAAGAATGCGGCGGTGATCCATGAACACCTGGAAGCGATTGCCGCGCGCGGCGACTTTGAGGATGCTCCAGGCGTTGGTGGGAATCTCGTGACGCACACCGGCCATAAGGGGCACACGCTGGCCGTTCTCCACTTTGAAAACCTGTACGTTCTTTTCGAGGGCATTGGCGCGCGCCAGGTAGTAATTGTTCTGGTCGCGGTAGCGCCAGACCAGTCCGCCGGCCTGCACCTCGCGGCCGGAGACCGGTTTGATGCGGACGCTGACCTCGCCATCGCGGAAGGTGACGAGGTTGAAGACGGCCAGGGGGAAACGGTCGCGGGTCGGGTCGGCGGAGACCTGCGCGAAGACGTAGGGCTGGGTGGCGGCAGACAGGTCCTTGACGATTTCCCAGCGCGGGGCGCGCCCGTGGTTGGTCATGGGGACGGTCCATTGGGGCGGAGTCTGGCCCACCTGCTCTTTATCGAAGGTGACGACTCTACCAGCGGCTGCCGTCAAGCCGAAAGCGAGCAGCCAACTCAATGTCTTCATAGGGAACCGCAGCGCGGGAATGTCGCTAATACCAAACTCACCGTTGATTCCGTTGTAGCACACTACGTGGTGGGGCGGCGGCGGCCGTACCAGGTATTGAGCAGCGTGGCGGAGACGATCACGGCGCCTCCGGCGAGCGCCCACGGGCTAGGCTGTTCGCCGTGGACCAACCATGTCCAGACTGGGTTCAGGGCGGGTTCCACTTGCAGCATGGTGGTGGCTTCGAAGGCTGGCACGTGACGGATGGCGCGGGTGAGGCACCAGTAGGCCAAGCCGATCTGGGCGGCGCCGAGGTAGAGAATCACGGCCGCATCGCGGGCGCTGAAAGTGTGCAGGGGCAACGCCATGGGGAGCGCGGCCAGGAAAGCAATCAGGTTGCCGGCAGCGACGATGGCGATACCGGAATCCTCGCCGCCCCGGCGGCCGTGCCAGCGCAGGCCGGCCAGCATCAGGGCGTAGGTGACGCCGCTGGCCAGGGCCAGCAGGTTGCCGTGCGGAGGGTCGGGCGCGGTGATGGCCACGGCATCGCGGCCGGCGAAGAACAGCGCCAGACCGGCGCCCACGGCGAGAATGTAGAACAGATCGGCGCGCCGGACAGGCTCGTGCAGCAGAAAGGGTCCGATTAGGAGCAAGTAGAGCGGGGCTGTGGCCTGCAGATAGATGGCGTTGGCCGATGTGGTGAGGCGGTTGGCGAGGACGAAGAGGATGAGGGTGGCCGCGTAGGCCGCGGCCACGGGAAGCATGCGCCAGTGCCATCGGCGGCGCGCGTTGGGTAGCGCGGCGAGCAGCACCACGGCCGCCAGCCCGGAGCGGAAACTGGCCACCTGCCAACCGGTGAGACTGGCTGCCTTAATGGCGGCGCCTCCGGTGGAGAAGAGCAGGCCGGCAGCTACCAGCAGCAATCGATTGCGAACCGGGGATTCCAAGAGTTCACGTTAGCACGCACCCGGCTGGGCGACGGACAGCAGAACGTGCCGGCTCCCAGCGACAGGGCCTGCCGGCCACTTCTCCGGTAAGGGGCTACCGGCGCTCAGGGGGCGTGTCAAGCGGGTCGTGAAAATGCTGCGGTCAGGCAGGAAACGCTCCTCGCGGTCGCGGATCGGATTGGACTCCCCTCTTGTGGGGAGCGCTCTTCTGGTGCAAGCGCCTATTTTCGAGGAAGGGGCGACTATCTCAGCGCCGGCTGGCCAGGCGCGCCTCCCGGCTGTATCATTTGCATCCGCTGCTGGTACATTTGCTGCAACTGTTGGTTGATACTTTGGGGGCTCAGCGTCTGCGGAGGAGCCAGCGCGCCCGGTCTAGTCAAAGCGGACGGATCCGCCTGCGATACCGGCAGCAGCATGGGTTGATCCGGCAGGGCTGATGTTGGCGGCGTGGATGGATCCGCCGGCATTGCCTCAGCGATTGAATTCAGAGAGCTCGCCTCCAGTGCGGCGACCTGTGGCTGGGCTGGAAGAGGACTGTCTGGGACCGGTGCTTCGGGTTGCGCCGCAGCCATCGCGTAGGCGCTGTGGGAGGGACGCGCGCCATCGGTTCCCCCGCCACCTTTCTTCTCGCGCGGTATTAGCAGCACGCTTTGTAGTTTCTCCGGATCCGCACTGGAGGACTGGATCAAATAGTCAAAAGTCGAGTCGCTTAGCAACGCTGCGAGGACCTGGCGCGGTAGTCCCGGCCCTAATTCGACAACCGGCATCCGTTCGTTTCTGGCGCCGGCCGGAACATCGATATTTACGCCGGTGAGAGTGGCCACTCTTGTCAGAACGTCCGCCAGAGTGGCACCGAACGCGTCAATCCTGAGCTGTCCGCCTACGTAGGATATTTTCACGGGAACAGCGGGGAGTTTTTCCAATGCGGGTGGCGCCGATGCCGTTGGCGTCAACTCGGCCGCCCTGGCTGGGGCTTCTATCGCGGTGGCGTGCAAGGCCGTCGCTTGAGGGTTCTGAGCGATTGCGACGCCTGCGAAGAGGAGGAGCGCAAGCACGCAGCAGGCTTGTGTCACGCCCCGCGGGTGGAACCGATTGGTCAACACCATAAGAGGCGCCCAAGTGCGCAGTGAAAACTGGCGGTCAGGTCTCATCCGTTGGTGGCGTGCTTCAGTTGTCCTGCCTGCATTGGTTGCCGCATCCTTCGCCACTGTCATATCCGTTCACCTCGTACCGTAACTAACCGCGAGCTAATCACCGAAAACATTCAGGGCAGGTGTTGGAGGCATGAGATCCAACCCTCCCACGGATTCCCCGGCATATCTTCTAGAACTCTGCGACTTCTTGACCGCCGTGTTCCACATCCAAACCTCGTAAACGGCCGGGTATACCAGCAACTCGAGAATGAAGGAAGTGAAAATGCCGCCAACCATGGGCGCGGCGATACGTTTCATCACGTCGGAACCGGCGCCCGTGGCCCACATGATGGGAAACAGGCCAACGCAGGTGGTGGCGAAAGTCATAAACTTCGGCCGCAGACGCTTGGCAGCGCCGTGAACAATGGCTTCGCGCAGTTCGCCGAGAGTGTGCATGCGGCCTTCGCGCTTTGCCTCCTCGTAGGCCAGATCGAGATAGAGCAGCATGAAGACACCTGTCTCGGCGTCAATCCCCAGCAGGGCAATCAATCCTACCCACACAGCGATGCTCATGTTATAGCCTGCCAGATACAGAAACCAGATAGCACCGACGGCGGAAAAAGGTACTGCCAGCAAAACCATGACTGTTTTGGGCATCGAGCCGGTGTTGATGTATAGCAGGAGGCAGATCAGAATGAGCGTGGCTGGCACCACCAACTTCAGGCGCTCTTTCACCCGCTGCATGGCTTCGTACTGGCCACTCCAGGCGATAGAATAGCCGGTGGGCAGTTTCAGGTGGTCGCGCAGCAGTTGATTGGCTTCGGTGACGTAGCTTTCCGGATCGCGGCCGGCGACGTCCACATAAACGTATCCGGTGAGCAGGCCGTTTTCATTGCGGATCATAGCCGGTCCGGTGGCGACGCTGATTTTCGCCAGATCGCTCAAGGCCAATTGCCGCTGACCGCCCGCCGGGACGGGGATACGACCGAGAGCGCCAAGGTCGCTGCGGAAATCGCGCTGGTAGCGGACGTTTACGCGATAGCGTTCCTGTCCGAGCACGACTGTGCTGACGTTGTCGCCACCGATGGCATTCTCTACCACGCGCTGCGCATCTTCTACGCTGACACCATAGCGCGCCAGTTGTTCGCGGTCCCATTGCAGATCCAAAAAGTAGCCATCGGCGGTGCGCTCCGCGAGGACGGTGCGTGTCCCTTTTGCCGTTTTAAGCACCGATTCAATCTCGGCGCCGATTTCCTGAATGCGCCGCAAATCCGCGCCTGCGATCTTCAGTCCCACCGGTGTCCGAATGCCGGTGGTGAGCATATCGATGCGCCCCCGGATGGGCATGGTCCACGAGTTAGTGAGGCCGGGAATCTTTAGAGCGGCATTCATCTGGCCGACTAACTCTTCAGTCGAGATGGTATCTGGCGTGAGGTGGCGGAAAACGCGCTTGGTCCAATCCGGCGCCCATGAGGAATACCAGGTATCGACATGCCGCCACGCCGTGCGCGGCTTCAGGATAACCACCGTCTCCAGCATGGAAAGGGGAGCCGGATCGGTAGCGGATTCCGCCCGCCCGGCTTTGCCAAGCACGCGATCCACTTCGGGGAATTGGCGAATGATGTGGTCGCTGACCTGAAGCAACTGCTGCGCCTGGCTGATGGAAACGCCGGGCAGCGTTGACGGCATGTACAAAATCGCGCCCTCGTCCAGCGGCGGCATGGACTCCGATCCCAAGTGGGAGAAGACCGGTATGGTGACGATGATCAATGCCAGCGCCGCGCCAATGACCAGCCACCTCCAGCGCAGAGTCCATCGGACCACCGGCTCATAGATGCCCGTCAATCGCCGGCTGAGGGGGTGGCTTTCTTCGGGTTTTACTTTGCCGATCATTAGTGCATTGGCGACCTGGCATAGCCATCGCGGACGGAAGTTGAAGCGCTCGACACGGGTGAGCAGCAGCCGCAATGCGGGATCTAGCGTGATGGCCAAAACGGCGGCAACCAGCATGGTCAGCGTCTTGGTGTAAGCCAACGGTTTGAACATCCGGCCTTCCTGGGCCTGGAGCGTCAAGACCGGCAGAAAGGCGACGGCGATCACCAGCAGCGAGAAGAAAGTTGGTCCGGCCACTTCCTTGATGGCGGTGAGCACGATGGCGCGGCAGTCACCCGGGCGGCCGGCCTTTTCCCAGAGCTCGAGTTTCTTGTGAGTCTGCTCGACAACCACGATAGAAGCGTCAACCAGCTCGCTAAACGCGATGGCTAGCCCGGCCAGCGACATGATATTGGCGCTCATGCCCATCATGCGGAACGGAATAAAAGCGAGCAACACCGCGACCGGCATGGTCACAATCGGGATCGCAGCGCTGGGGAAGTGCCACAGAAAAACCAGGATGATGAGCACTACCGTGACTAAGACCTCAATAATGGTCTCCTTCGCGGTGCCGATGGTGTTGTGGATCAACTCTGAGCGGTCGTAGACCGGAACGATCTTCACACCCGTTGGAAACCCGGGCTCTATCTCTTTGATCTTGGCTTTCACGCGGCCGATTACATCCAGGGCGTTCTCGCCGTTGCGCATGACGACGATACCGGAGACGGCTTCACC
>JANYJN010000017.1 GCA_025358475.1 Candidatus Solibacter sp. | reverse complement strand
GCGCCGTGCTGCGCCCGGTTGAGGATTTCGTCGGCCACGGCCTGCGGATTGTCCACCCCGGTAATGCACAGGCGACTGGCTTCGCCGGCGGTTTCGATGGACACGCTGCCCACGCCGAACATGCGCTGGGGCATGCTCTGGTCCACGCGCACATCCTGCAGCTTGGAGAGTTGTATGGTACGGGTGGATTTGGACAACGCGCCGGTCTCATAGCGCAGGCGGTCGCCCGAAATCGTGGTCTTGGTCAACTGGCGGCGCACCGCCCCCGGCAGGGGCCAAATCAGTACCACAAAAGCGACGAAAGGCACGAACTGGAGCTTTTCGTCGTCGCGCCATTGGGTATACCAGGCGATCTCCACTGCCAGGAAAACCAGCATGGCAACGATGGTGCGCAGCATAATAAATTTCGCGGTCGGCCGAATCGTGAGATCTTCCATAGTACTCTCCTTCAAAAGACAGATTGTACCGCGTGCCGTCGTGGCTTACGATATAGCCTTAGGAGGAGATTATCCGTGCTTAAGAGAATCGTAACAATTGGGGGGATCATGACGCTGGCAGGGTCGAGCCTGTTGGCGGATTTTACCTACCAGGAGACCAGCACCATAACCGGCGGGGCGATGATGAGCATAATGCGCATTGCCGGTATGTTTTCCAAACAGGCGCGCGAGCCGATTCAGTCCACCATCGCGGTCAAGGGCGATAAAATGGCGTATCGCACAGCCACCAGCGCCAGCGTGATCGACCTGGCAAGCGGCACCATCACCCATATCGATTTTCAGAAGAAGCAGTACTCCGTCATGACGTTCGAAGAGATGAACCAGATGATGGAGCAGATGTCGCAGAAGATGCAAAAGCGCGACAAGGGCGGCAAAGCCGACAACGCCGACAAAGCCGAAATGAAATTCAAGGTTTCCGCCAAGGCCACGGGCAAGAGCAAGCAGGTAGCCGGCTTCGAAGCAAAAGAAATGATCATGAAGATGGAGATGGAGATGGAAGCCACCGACAAGGATAGCGGCAAAACCCAAAAAGGCGGCATGACGGTGACCTCGGATATGTGGTTCGCACCGGGCGTCCCGGGTTATCGGGAAGTGCTCGATTTCCATAAGCGCATGGCGGAGAAGATCAAGTGGACGCCGGGTGGGAATATGTTCGCGGCAAACCCGCAGGTAGCGGGCGGAATGGCCGAAGTCTCTAAGGAAGTCGCTAAGTTGGACGGCATACCCGTGCAGCAGCTCGTCTCGATGGGGATGGCCGGGCAGCCCGGTGCGGCAGACGGCAGCACGCCGCCCGCACAGCAGCAGACACAACCGCAAGCGCGGCAGCAACCGTCTCCGCAGCCGTCGATCGGCGGCGCACTGGGCGGGGCGCTCGGCGGTAGGTTCGGGCTCGGCAGGAAGAAGCCGGCGGACCAGCCGGCGGCCAATGACAATCCGCCGGCCTCTGGCGAACAGGCGTCGGGAGCGCCCGGCTCGCTCCTGGAGATGACCACGGAGCTGAGCAGCTTCTCTTCGAATCCGATCGACCCTTCACTCTTTGCGGTACCGGGGGGGTTTAAGAAAGTGGATTCGGAGGCGAAAAGGATGAAGTAAGATACGGCGCGCGCGGGGAATAAGTTAGTGCCGCGCGACAACCGCTGGGGCAGCGCCCGCGCGCGGGTATTTGTTCGCGTCACCGATGTTCTGCGCTTTTATCGGCGACGGTTATTCGGCTAGCCGGAAGATGGCATCAAACTGCCTCGAGCATCTTGCGGACAAAGACCAACTGGCCCAGGTGGTAGGAATTGTGGTCCGCCACGAGGAGCGCCTCGCGCAGGATGGTCTGTCCCTTGCCGTGCGGGATGCGGGCGGTGAGATCCACCTCGGGGCGGACGATGAGGTCTTCCATGGCTTTCAGATCATGGCGGAACTGCTGGACGCTGTGGTCCCAGGCCGCAGCGTCGGGCGGGGCTGGAGTTTGCGGCCAGTAGTCGTCGGGCCATTTCATTTCCCGATAGGCGGGATTGCGGCTGAAATCCAGCATGTCCCACTGGGCGATGCGCAGGTGCTCCAGAAGTTGCCAGGGAGTGTGCGGCGCGCCTGTCGGCTTGATGCCGCGCAGTTCGGTAGGAAACCCGGCGACGGCGTCATCGAAACTGAGATGCGCGCCCTTCCCGCGCAGAAGTTCCAACACGTGTTTACGGAGAGGGTCGGGATTCGGCATGACTCCAGTGTGCCACTTTGCTACGATCACTCTGCATGCCTATTGACGCTCACCGTATCCTCGATTCCGGCGACGGATCGCTTTTCGATGTGCCTTCGAAGGCGCGCGGGCCGCAAGGCACCGTCCCTGTCACGCCGGAAATGCTGCTCCACCGGCCCTCGGGCGACCTCTTCGGATGGACGCAAAACGCGGGGATGGGGTGGGACCCGGCGCTGCTCGGTGGCAAGGAGTTCCTGATTCTGAGCACCCACGGCGGCATTCGCGCGGCCGATGGCACGCCGGTCGCCCTGGGGTATCACACGGGGCACTGGGAAGTGGCGCTGCTGATGGACGCGGCGGCGAAGGAGTTGAAGAGCCTGGGCGCCGTGCCGTTCGCGGCGTATTGCACGGACCCGTGCGACGGGCGCACGCAGGGGACAGTGGGGATGTTCGATTCCCTGCCCTACCGCAACGACGCGGCGAGCATTTTCGGACGCCTGATCCGCTCTCTGCCCACGCGGCGCGGCGTGCTGGGCGTGGCCACGTGCGACAAGGGGCTGCCCGCGATGATGATGGCGCTGGCCGGCGCGCGCGATCTGCCCGGCGTGCTGATTCCCGGGGGGGTGACGCTGCTGCCCGAAGAGGGCGAGGACACGGCCAAGGTGCAATCGGTGGGCGCGCGCTTCTCCCACGGGATGATCACGCTGGAAGACGCGGCGGAGGTTATGTGCCGCGCCTGCGCTTCGCCCGGCGGCGGCTGCCAGTTTCTGGGCACGGCGGCGACGGCGCAGGTGGTGGGCGAAGCGCTCGGCATGTCGTTGCCGCATTCGGCCCTCGCGCCCTCGGGGCATCCCATATGGCTTGACATGGCGCGGCGGTCGGCGCGCGCCGTCATGCAGTTGGAGGCGCGCGGCCAAGCGATGCGCCATGTGCTGACGGCGGCCAGCCTGCACAACGCCATGGTGGCGCACGCCGCATTCGGCGGGTCGACGAATCTGATTCTGCACTTGCCGGCGATCGCGTTTTCGGCGGGCCTGGTGCGTCCCACAGTGGACGATTGGGCGCGCATCAACGCGCAGGTGCCGCGCCTGGTGGACGCGCTGCCCAATGGTCCGCGAATGCATCCCACCGTGCAGGTGTTCCTGGCCGGCGGCGTGCCCGAAGTGATGCTGCACTTGCGGCGCGCGGGGTTGCTAGAGACCGGCGCGCTCACCGTCTCGGGTTTCACGCTGGGCGAGACGCTGGATTGGTGGGAGCAATCGGAGCGCCGCGCCACGCTGCGTCGCGTGCTGAGGGAGCGCGACGGCGTGGACCCCGACGACGTCATCATGGACCCGGCGGGCGCGCGCCGTCGCGGGCTCACCTCGACGGTGACGTTCCCCAAGGGGAATCTGGCGCCCGGCGGATCGGTGATCAAGAGCACGTCGATTGACCCGAGCGTGGTGGGCGAGGACGGCGTATATCGTATGCGGGGACCGGCACGCGTGTTCCACACCGAGGAAGCGGCGGTGGCGGCCATCAAGAGCGGCGGCATTGTGGCGGGCGATGTGCTGGTGCTGATGTGCCGCGGGCCGATGGGGTCGGGCATGGAAGAGGTTTATCAGATCACGGGGGCGCTGAAGTATCTGGCATTCGGCAAGCATGTTGCGGTGATCACCGACGCGCGGTTCAGCGGGGTCTCGACCGGGGCGTGCATCGGGCACGTGACGCCGGAGGCGCTGGCAGGCGGGCCGTTGGGCAAGGTGCGGGAAGGCGACCAGATCGAAATCGTAATCGACCGCGTGAAGCTGGAGGGCTCGGTCAATCTGGTGGTGAACGGCGACGCCGAAGAAGGCGCGCGTGTGCTGGCGGCACGTCCGCTGCGCGACGACCTGGCGCCCGACGCGCGCTTGCCCGACGCCACGCGACTGTGGGCGATGCTGCAGGAAACAAGCGGCGGAACCTGGGGTGGCAGCGTGTTCGACGTGGAAGCGATCGGGAAGAGACTGCGGGGGGAAGGATAGGGCGGCGAGGAACGTGGGTCCGCCCCACCATTTCTATAGTCCCCGCAGCGCGACTACCGTCACATCATCGCTGCGCGCGGCGCCGCTAAATTGGTTCACGTCGTTCACGATGGCTTGTACCAGGGCTTCGGCGGGCTGCGATTGATTGACGCGTAGGGTGTGGATCAGCCGCTCTTCGCCGAATTCGTCGCCGCTATCGGCGCCGGCTTCGGTGACGCCGTCGGAATAGAGCAGCAGCGTGTCGCCCGGGTTCAGGATAGTAGATTGGCGGAGTGGCCGCCACATCGTGGAAGTGCCTTGCGGTTGTGGTTCTAACCTGTAGCTTGCCGACCGGAGCCTGGGCTGGCCCGTTCAAGTTGACGAGAAACGCCATTCCGCTAAAGTAGCCGGTCTGTCAACCGCGGGATCGCTCCCGTGAAACGCCGTTACCGTCACTTGCCGCTATCCAGTTCGCCTCAGTTCCTCCCGGATGACTCGGCGGATTGTTGATTCAAGCGGTTCGCGTCGACGTGCAATATGCTCAAGTAGCGCATCATTGATCAACGTCTGATAGTTGCCGCCGCCGGTGGCGTCCACTTGATTACGGAACCAATCCAAAATTCCATTCTCGAGGCGGATTGTCACGCGTGTTTTCCCGGGAGGAGTGGCGATCACCGCTCCTCGTTTTGCATTACTGAAGTCGTATGTTTTTTTCATGAGCCCTCTGCGTAAAGTTTTCCCTCGCCCGGCGTCGCCAGCCGCGCTGAAATGACCCTCACTCTGCTCCTTCTCCACGTGTAGACCACCACCAAAATGCGAGCTAGTGCATCAATTCCCAGCGTGATCCAGCGTTCTTCGCCGTCAGCC
>JANYJN010000014.1 GCA_025358475.1 Candidatus Solibacter sp. | reverse complement strand
CGTCAGTCGCTTCCGCCTGTGCTGTTATGCGTGTTTCTGGTGGTGCGTATGATGGTGCGGACGGAACAGAACCAGCCCGCCCGCGCCCCATATCATCAGCGCGATGAAGGTGAAACCGAAGAGCAGATCGAACTCCGGCTTCTGTAATCCGATGGGTATCGGGATCAAGCCCAGGCCCACCGCCGCCAGGACCGACAACGTATGCCAATACCAAGCTTGGGAGTGGAATCGATACAGCAGAAAGATGGGAATGCCCACCGCCAGCAGATAAACCAGGACAGCCGACATGCCGAACATGGCAGAGCCTCCTGTGTGATATTGTAGGCCCTAAAACGAAGCATGGGAACACTATTCATTCCAGCCGCCTCCCAGCACGATCTCGCCATGGGAGAAGACCCCTCCCCGTCACGGCGTGATGGCGCGCGTCGTCGAAGCGCACTTCGACGCGGTCCGCGGGCCGGAGGCAACGGTCGCGTGACGGAATCACGCATTACCTCCCTCTCAAATAGGTGACGATCTGCCAGCGCTGTGCTTCGGGCAGGTGGGCGAAGGAAGGCATGCCCCGATGAAGCGATCCATTGCGCAAGACCCAAAACAGCGTGCCCGGAGCCGCTGCCTGTACCGCCGGGCGATTCAGCGAAGGAGCGTTCCTTCGGCCCTCCCGGTTCACGCCGTGGCATGAGGCGCACTCTCGGGCGTACAACTTGGCGCCGGCGGGGGGCGCGTGCTCGTCGCTTTCCAATGGGTTTTGCAATTTTGCGGCGATCGCCGGTGCGCTCTGCACCAGGGCTCCGCCACCCGCCGCGGCGATGCCGATGGCGGCCAGGAAACAACCGATTCGCAGCGTGCTCACGGGCGACCTCCCCGAAAAAGGTTTCGCGCCGCGCGTCCGAATTGCGCCGCTTCATAGGAGACGCCAAATCGCAGCAGGTATCCGGCGCTGGTTCCGGTAGTGCCGAAACCCGGTGAAATGCGAAGAGTGGTTCCGCTCGCAAGCGTCCACGCGACTGTGGGTGCAATGTAATGAGAGGTTCCACCCACGCCGAACTGCTCATGCGTCCCAAGCCCACCATACAGCTCAACGCCCACTTGAACATTCTCGGCACAGAAGTTGCATCGGTCGGGCCTTGCCGCCATGGCGAGCGGCCGGCTGACCCCTACGGCATAACCGAACTCGAACGGTGCGTGCCTGACGTTTTTCTCGGCGATGAAGTTCTCGGCAATCGTCCAGCCTTTGACATAGCTGCCAAGTATCAGCTTGGCTTCCATCTCGCGCTTCTTCTCGAACCGGGCTTCGGCATTGGGCGATCCGAGAGCTTCCTGGCCGTCGTGATTTACGATTTCCAGCAAGCTTTTATCGGCCCCGTTGATGTTCTCAAATTCGAGGTACAGCACCGGATTGATCCAGTGCTCATGCGAAAGCAACCGGAAACGGTTCTCCCACCGGTAGCCAGTGAACAAGGCGCCCTCGCGGCGAGTGGCTTGTCCATCAAGGTACAATTCGCTGGTCCACCAACCCGTGACGCCGTATTCAAATTCCGCCACTGTACCAAAGAACCGATTCCCCCCATCGGGTTTGCCCATGACGGTTTTGAAGGCGAACTCCAGGTTTCCGGGCTCTTCCATCTGATGTGTGTACGTAATGAAGAAGGGTCCTTCGCCAGCCCAGCAGAGTGGTTGAAGCACCAGCGCTGCAGCTGCGGCGAGCAAGTACTTTAGCCGTGCCGTCGTCATGCAAATCTCATTAAAACGTTATTGCAACTGACTGTCAACTGAAGAATGTAAAAGAATCGTAATACCCCAGGCTGATGGTTTCGGTAGAACGATACTGCAAATCAGTGTCAACTGGGGAGCAGTGCGCTATTCGATCCAGCCGCCGCCCAGCACGATCTCGTCATCGTAAAAGACCGCGCCCTGTCCTGGCGTGATGGCGCGCTGCGCGTCGTCGAAGCGCACCTCGACGCGGTCCCGATCGGCGGTGCCAGAGAGCGTGGCGGCCGCGGCGGCGTGCCGATTGCGGATCTTGACTTGGGCCCGCAGGGTCGCCCCGGGAGCCACCCCGGCGATGGAAATCCAATTCACGTCTTTGGCGGCAAGGCGCGAACACAGTAGGTCGTCATTGCCGCCGACGGTGACGCGCTGGCTGGCCGTATCGGTAGCGATCACGTAGAGGGCTTCCCCGGTCGCGATACCCAACCCCTTGCGCTGCCCGACGGTGAAATGGTGCACGCCCTCGTGGCGTCCGAGCGTCCGGCCCTCGGTGGTCACGATCTCGCCCGAGGTGCGCTCCACAGCCACGCCCTTTTCCTTCAGGTAGGCATCCATGAAGGCCGCGTAGTCGCCGTTGGGGACGAAGCAGATCTCCTGGCTGTCGCCCTTCGACGCCACGGCGAGATCCATGGAACGCGCCATGTCGCGCACTTCGGGCTTGTTCAGTTCGCCCAGCGGGAACAGGGTGCGCGCCAACTGCGCTTGCGTCAGGCCGAAGAGGAAATAGGTCTGATCCTTGGACTGGTCCACGGCGCGCAGTAGTTGATAGCGCCCGGTGGCGGCGTCAAAGCGTACGCGCGCATAGTGGCCGGTGGCCATATAATGCGCGCCCACGGAATCGGCCATCTCCAGGAAGCGATCGAACTTAATGTAGTTGTTGCACAAGGTGCACGGGATGGGCGTGCGTCCGGCGAGATACTCCTCCACGAAAGGCTTCACCACCTGCTCTTCGAACTGCCGCTCAAAGTTGACCACGTAGTAGGGGATGCCGATCTGCTCGGCCACGCGGCGCGCGTCGTAGACGTCGTCCAGGGAACAACAGCGTCCGGACCCAGAGGGTGCCCCGCCTTCGACGGCCAGTTCCGGCAGCCGCCGCTGGTTCCACAACTGCATGGTCATGCCGACCACGGTGCGGCCCTGGCGCACCAGCATGGCGGCGACGGTGGAACTATCCACGCCGCCGCTCATGGCGACCGCGATGGGCAACTCAGGCATGCACCGAAATCCTGCGCAAATGCGCCACGCTAGAGCCGATGGCTTCGATGAGCGCGTCCACCTGCCCGGCGGTATTGCCGCGCCCCAGGGAGAAGCGCATGCTGGCGCGCGCGCGATCGTCGGTGAGGCCGATGGCCTTCAGCACGTGGGATGGCGAGAGGGCTCCGCTAGAGCAGGCCGCGCCGGTAGAGACCGCGAAGCCGCGCAGATCGAGCGCGATCACCATGGCTTCGCCATCGATGCCGTCGAAGTAGAGATTGCTGGTGTTGGGCACGCGGTTCCAGCGCGAGCCGTTGACGCCGGTGCCGGGAATGCATTCCAGCACGGCGTTCTCCAGGCGATCGCGCAGCGTGGTGAGCCGCTCGGTGTCTTCGGCCAAGCGGCGCCCGGCAAGTTCCGCCGCCGCGCCGAAGGCGGCGATGCCGGGGACGTTCTCCGTGCCGGGGCGGCGGTCGCGTTCGTGGTGCCCGCCGTAGGAAATCGGCGCCAGGCGCGTGCCCTTGCGCGCATAGAGCGCGCCCACGCCCTTGGGCGCATACAGTTTGTGTCCGCTCATGCTGTAGAGGTCCACGCCCAGCGCCGGTACATCCACCGGCACTTTGCCAAGAGCCTGCACTCCATCGACGTGCAACGCCGCGCCCCCCTGATGAACGATCTGCGCGATTTCGGCGATGGGCTGGAGCGTGCCCAGTTCGTTATTGGCGTGCATGATGCTGACCAGCACGGTCTCGGGGCGCAGCGCGCGCCGTATATCGTCCGGGCTGACGATGCCGCTGGATGCGACGCGCAGGCAGGTGATCTCCACGCCTTCGCCGTCCAATTGTTTAACGGGCGAGATCACGGCCGGGTGCTCGATGGCGCAGGTGATGACGTGCTTGTGCGCGGCCGCGGACGCGCGCGTCAGACCGAGAATGGCGAGATTGTCGGCCTCTGTGCCGCCGCTGGTGAACACGATTTCCGCCGCGGTGGCGTTGATGAGCGCGGCCACCTGGCGGCGCGCGGCTTCCAACCTCTGCTTCGCCGCCTGACCGAAATGGTGGATACTGGACGCGTTACCATACACTTGTCCGAGGCAGGACACCGCCGTCTCCAGAACTTCCGGATCGACGGGCGTGGTGGCATTGTGATCGAAGTAGAAATGCTGCACTGAAACCCATTTTACCAATGACGCGACCCATTCTAACCCTGACCACCGATTTCGGCCTCGCCGACCACTTCGCGGGCACCATGAAAGGTGTGATTCTGGGCATCTGCCCGGCGGCGCAGATTGTGGATATCAGCCACGGCGTGACGCCGTTCGAGATCGCCGAGGGCGCCTACCTGATCGCGCAGGCGTGGCGCTATTTCCCGAAAAAGACGGTGCATGTGGTGGTGGTGGACCCTGGCGTGGGTACGGCGCGGCGCCCCATTCTGGTGGAAGCCGGCGGCCAGTATTTCCTGGGGCCGGATAACGGCGTGCTCTCCATGGTCTACCTGCACGAGAAGAGCAAGGTGCGCCACATCGCCAATGAGAAGTATTTCCGTCATCCGGTGAGCCGGACGTTTCACGGCCGCGACATCTTCGCTCCGGTGGGCGCGCACCTGGCAGCGGGGGTGGCGCCGGCGCGCATCGGGAAACTGATGCGGGACTATCTGAAGCCCGAGTTCGAAAAGCCGCACCGGGCAGGCAAGCGTACCTGGCTCGGGCGGATCCTGAAGATCGACCGCTTTGGCAACATCGTTACGAACTTCCATGTGAGCGATTTCAGCGATCTGGAAACGCGCAGTTTCACGCTGGCGCTGGGACCGCGGGAAGTCACCGTGCTAGCGCCAAGCTACGCGGAGTGCGCCGCCGGGGAGTTGAGCCTGATTCTGGGCAGTTCCGGCTATTACGAAGTGTCCCTGCGCGAGGGCAGCGCTGCGAAACAGGTGAAATGCGAGCCGGGCGCGGCCATTGAGCTGCTGCTGGGGTAAGACGGCCGAACTGCGCTCGGAAGAGATCGAATGGAACCCGGCGCTGATATCATGCAGTCATGACTCGCGGACTGATTGCTCTAGTTTCTTTTTGTGCTGTGCTCGGGGCACAGACACCCGATGCCAAGCCGGTGCGCCTGGCCATCGCCGGCCTGGTGCACGGGCACGTCGCTGGATTTCTGAGAAGCGCGAGGCTGCGCAGGGATGTGGAGATCGTCGGCGTGTTCGATCCGGATGCCGGGTTGACGGCCAGCTACGCGAAGGCCAACGGCTTCGGGCCGGAGATTCTTTTTCAGGACCTGGGGACGATGCTGGACCGCGTCCATCCCGAGGCGGTTGCCACCTTCACCAGCACGAGCGATCACGCCATGGTGGTGGAGGCGTGCGCGGCGCGCAAAATTGCCGTGATGATGGAGAAGCCGCTGGCCGTCGATACGGCGCAGGCGCGCGCCATTCAGAAGGCCGCGAGCAAGAGCGGCATCGCGGTGATGGTGAATTACGAGACCACGTGGTACAAGAGCCACGGGGAGATCTGGAAACTGATCAAAGAGCAGAACGCCGCGGGCGAGATCCGCAGGATGGTGGCCATGGATGGGCACGAAGGACCGAAGGAAATCCACGTCCAGCCGGAATTTCTCTCCTGGCTGACCGACCCGGTGAAGAACGGCGCCGGGGCGCTGTTCGATTTTGGTTGCTACGGCGCCAACCTGATGACCTGGATGATGGGCAACCAACGCCCCATCGCGGTGACCGCGATGGGGCAGACCGACAAGCCAGGCATCTACGCGCGCGTGGATGACGATGCGACCATCTTGCTGCAATACCCAAAGGCACAGGGCGTGATCCAGGCGTCCTGGACCTGGCCGTTCGGCCGTAAGGATTTCGAAGTCTATGGGGAGAAGGGGTACGCGATCGCGACTGGCGGGGATGGGTTGCGGGTCCGATTGCCGGGGCAGCGCTCCGAGGAGACGCGCCAGCCGGGGGCGTTGCCGGCGGCGGAGAGCGACCCCATCAGCTACCTGACGGGCCTGGCGCGCGGTAGGTTCAAGCCAGCGGGGCTGAACACGCTAGAGAACAACGTGATTGTGGTGGAGATTTTAGAGGCGGCGCGCGACTCGGTGCGGACGGGACGAAAAATCGCGTTGCAAGGCCGATAGCCGGAGCGGGACCCAGCCCCACAATTATTTTGCGTGCCAATCGCGCATGCGGACGTCCATGCCCGCGCCTTCCAGCGTTTTTGCGACGAACGCGGCATCCTGACCGCGGTAGTGATCAGGATAGACGACGGCGGGATGGGAGGCACGCACCGCGTCGACCGCCGCCTGCGGGGTCATGGTGAACGGCAGGTTCATGAGACGAAGGCCACGTCGATGTTCTTCAAGGCGCGCGGCAGCGAAGAGAGTTGTGAAGTCTTGCTGAAGCCGATTTGTACAGCGGGACCAAAAATCATTGGTCACCGAGGGAAGCGGTTCAGCTAGTTGATTTCGACCACCGTTTGGAACATCTGCGTGGGCAAGTTAATGCCGCACGTCTTCAGACGGTCGTAGAACTTCGGCCGGATCCCGGTAGCGCGGAATCGTCCACGCACTTTTCCGGTCTCCGTGATACCTGTCTTCTCGAAAAGGAAAATGTCCTGCAGCGTGATAATGTCCTGCTCCATACCGATCACTTCCGTGATGTGCGTGACGCGGCGCGTTCCATCGCTGAAACGAGAGGTCTGAATGAACAGATCGACAGCCGACGAAATCTGCTGCCGGATGGAGCGGATTCCCATGTTGGAGTTGGCCATACCCACCATTACCTCCAGACGGCCCAGGCCGTCGCGCGGGGTGTTGGCGTGCAGCGTGGTGAGCGATCCATCGTGACCCGTGTTCATG
>JANYJN010000001.1 GCA_025358475.1 Candidatus Solibacter sp. | reverse complement strand
GCCGCCGTCCCTGCACGAACTTGAGCGGCTTGCCGGCCTCCACCGAGGAATCGAACTTGACGCCGTCGCGCCGCCAGCCCGTATAGTGGACCGTGTATTCCTGTCCCGGTTGGGCCGCCGCGCCCGTACCCAGTAGAATCTCGATGTAGCGCAGCGGCGCGGTCGCGACGGCGGCTCCGACGGCCGGCGGCACTGTGCCCGGCATCTTCGGATCGAAGCTCTGCGCGCTCAGCGAAACGGCAAGAATTCCAAGGGAGAAGGCAAGTCGCATGTCCAGATTATAAGCCGTCTTCCTGGCCGCGCGCCTGGCAAGATTAAGGATATTTTCCTCTCGTTGTATCATGAGGTCATGATCGTCAACCTTCTTTCGCGTTGCCTTGTCCCGGTCCTCCTTTCTCTGCCGCTCTGGACCTGTGCTCCGCTCCAGGCTGCGAGTGGGGATGGGCCCGCCCTCAACGGAGTTGCGCACGTGGCCTTTCGCGTCGCCGATGTCCCTAAGTCACGCGAGTTCTACCGCACGCTCGGCTGGGAGCCGGCCTTCGAGTTCAGCGACGACAAAGGCACGGCGACTTCGTACGTGAAGGTCAACGACCGGCAGTTCATCGAGCTTTACCGCCGCGGTGCTCCCACCGAAGCCCTCGGCCTGATGCACATCTGCCTGGAGGGGGCCGATCTCGACGCAATCGCCGCCGCCTACCGCAAAGCCGGACTCACGCCCACCGAACCTCGCAAGGCACGCGCCGGTAACGTGCTGTTCAACATCCGCGATGCGGAGAACCACCTGATCGAATACACGCAGTATCTGCCGGGCTCTCGACACATGAACGAGACCGGAAAGCACGTCCTGGAAGCGCGCCTGTCGGATCACATGATTCGCGTGAGCCAGTCCGTCAAAGACCTTGCCGCGGTGACGGCGTTTTTCACCGGCAAGCTCGGGTTTACGGATCTTGGGAACGGCCGCCTGGGGGCACCCGGCACTTCCGGCGAGGAGGTCCGGTTGGAACCGGCGCCGGCCGGGTGGAAACCGCGGGTGGTCTTCCATGTCGCCGACGTGAAGCGGACAGCCGAAGAGTTGAAGAAGCGTGGCGTGCCCGTGGAAATGACCGGCGGCGCCGCCCTGGTGCGAGATCCGGACGGCGCGTTCCTCCTGTTTGCCGAACGCTGATTACTTCTTCCGCTGCCGGTAGTGGAAGGTGTTGAGCGTGTGCTGGATGTCGAAGGAGCGCAGCATGTCGATTACTTCCGCTCCGGCCATCAACACCGGCCCGTAGCCCTGCATAGCCCCCAACTCGGTGGGACGGTTGTAATAGTACACGGCATCGTAAGCCGCGGTGGTGCTGACACAGATACCCTCGATACGGCCGTCCGGCCGCACGCGCGTGGCCAGCGCCTGCCAGCCGGCCTGCGCCACGGGCGCGTATGCGGGCGAGAGCCAACCACGGTTTACGCCGCGCGCGATAGCGAAGGTGAACATCGCCGAGACCGAGGTTTCCAGATAGCTGTCGTTCTTGTCCAACAGTTGATGCCACAGACCCATGCCGCCCTGCGTGGCCACCGCGCCCTGCGCGCCTCGCCGGAAAATCTCCAGCACACGGGCCCGCTCCGGATGATCCTCGGGCATCACGCTCAACAATTCCGCGGCGGCCATAATGGACCAACCGGAACCGCGGCCCCAATAGAACTTCGGATCCGGAGCGGTATTCTCAAACCAGGAGTGATCCCACAAGCCGGTGGACGGTTCTTGCAGGCGCGCCGACATTTGAATCACCTGCCGCGCCGCATCGTCAAAGTACGCCCGGTCGCCACTCTGCACGCCCATCTGCGCCAGGAACGGCACGGACATATATAAGTCGTCCGCCCACAGGGAGACCGGCTGCGGACGCCTACGCCCCAGGGTGCCATCCGGCAAACGGAACTGCTTGTGGGAGATGTGGTCGGCGATGCGGTCGATGGTGGCGCGGTAACGCGGGTCCGGTTTTTGCCGGTTGGCCTTGATCAGGGCGGCTCCGATGGCGCCGCAATCGTCCAGTTCGCGAAATTCCAGCAGGCGGCGTAGTCCGTAACCCTGCGCACCGTATAACTCCGCCTGCTTCCGGAAATAGTCCACGTGGTCGAAGATGAAATTGAAATTCTTGAAAGTGTACGCGCTGTAGCTGGCATCGCCCGTGACACTGGCGACGTGCAGCATTGCCGCCAGCACAACGCCCATCGGGTAGTCCCAGTCGTTGAACTGCCCGGCGCGCATATCGAGTCCGGCCGTCTTAGTGGGCTGGCTCAAATCGGTAATCACGGCGCCCGTCTTGGTATCTATGATGTGGTATGGCGTGGATCGAACGAAGTGGTCGCGAACCCGGTCGAGCGTGGCTTTAATCTCGCTCTCCGTGGGCAGAACGTAATCCACGCCGGGCGCTCGGGACGGTTGCGAAAACGACGGATCGCTCTTGCCCGGCGTCTGGCTCGCGCCGCCGGACGCCATGGCGAGCCAGACCGCGGCGGCGCCGAACAACACACCATTCTTCTTCATCTGCACAGCAACTCTCCGTGGGGATGAATTACACATAATCAGGGCTTGTTAACCTGCAATCGTCGCACATCGCATGGGACCGGGCAAATCGACATCGCGACTCGCTCGCGGCAGTCACCGGACTCTTCAGTGTGCCGGAGCGCCCCGACGAATCCAGGTACCCTACAGGGCGTTCTGAAAGTCCTCCAAGGTAACGCCGGCCTGACGGAGAATACTTTGCAGCGTTCCGGCCGCCAAGTTGCGATGTGTCGGCACCGTGACGCGCCGGTCTCCTCGGGCAAGCCGAACGT
>JANYJN010000791.1 GCA_025358475.1 Candidatus Solibacter sp. | reverse complement strand
GGCATGCTGCACGAGAAGACGAAGGGCAATCTCAGCCTGGAAGAAAATCGCATGCTGGAGAATTCCCTCACGGAGCTTCGTTTCCGCTACGTGCAGGTGTCCGACGAGGTGGCGAAGGTCGCGGCCCCGAAAGCCTGAATGGCATCGCCCCCCTGCAAAATCACGGTACTGGGCTCGGGGACGAGCGTGGGCATTCCCACCATCGGATGTCATTGCGACGTGTGCACTTCGACGGATCCGCGGGATAACCGGCTGCGGCCCTCCGTCTTGCTGAGCTACGAGGGGCGCAATGTCCTGATCGATACCACGCCGGACCTGCGCACGCAGGCGCTGCGCGCGCGCATCGAGCGCCTGGATGCGGTGCTGTTCACGCACTCGCACGCGGACCATCTGATGGGCTTGGACGACGTGCGCCCGTTCAACTACCGGCAGAAGGGACAGATCCCGATTTTCGCGGCGCCGGAGACCATGGCGGCCATCCAGCGCTGTTTCCAGTACATTTTCGATGGCAGGAAGGAATCCAACATCCCAAAACTGGAGGCGCGGGTGATGGACGGCGCGCCCTTCGATCTCTTCGGCATGGAGTTTCAACCCGTGCCGGTGCTGCACGGCAACCAGATGATTTATGGCTTTCGCTTCGGCGGGGCGGCCTACCTGACGGACCATAGCGACATCCCCGAAACGTCCCTCGCCATGCTGGGCGGACTCGACGTGCTTTTCCTGGATGCGCTGCGTTATAAGCCGCACCCCACGCATTCCACCGTGGAGCGCTCCATGCGCACGGTGGAACGGCTGGGACCGCGGCGGGCCTACTTCACGCACATCTGCCACGACCTGGCCCACGAGCGCGCCGAAAGCATGTTGCCGCCGCACATCCGCCTGGCCTACGACGGCCTGGAAATCGCAGTGGCAGGGGTGGGGTAGGCATGCGGATCTATCGCAGTCTGGCCGGGCTCCCCAGCGATTTCGGACCCAGCGCGCTCTCCATCGGCAACTTCGACGGGGTCCATTTCGGTCACCGGCGAATCCTGCGCCGGGTCAAAGAGATCGCCGCCGAGCGCGGCTGGAAGGCCTCGGTGCTGACGTTCGATCCGCACCCCACGCGGGTTGTGGCGCCAGATCGCACGCCGCCATTACTGACTTCGCCGGAGCGGCGGGCCGCGCTGATGCAAGAGGCAGGCATCGAGCAGGTGCTGATCCTGCCATTCACGCGCGAACTGGCGATGCTGACCCCGGAGCAGTTCGTCGAGCGGCTGCTGGTGAATGCGCTGGGCGCGCGCGCCGTGCTGGTGGGCGATAATTTCCGTTTCGGACACCGGCAGGAGGGCAACGTGGCGGTGCTGGCCGAGCTGGGACGCAAGTTCGGCTTCGCCACCGAAATTGTACCGGCGGTCGCCTGGCGCGGGCGCGTAGTCAGTAGCAGCGGCATTCGCGAGTTGATCGGCGCGGGAAAAGTGTCGATGGCGGCGCGCCTGCTGCAACACGCGTACGGCCTTGAGGGCGAGGTGGTGAGCGGGCGCGGCGTCGGCTCCCGGCAGACCGTGCCCACGCTCAATCTGGCGACGCAGGCGGAGGTGATCCCGGCCAACGGCGTCTACATTACGCGCACGCGCGATCTCGCGGACGGCCGCCAGTGGGATTCCGTCACCAATATCGGTTACCGCCCCACCTTCGGCTCGAGCGACGGGCTCACCATCGAGACCTTCCTGCTGGACGCGCTCTCTGGCGCGACACCCCAGCGCATCCGCGTGACGTTTCTCTGGCGCGTCCGCGAGGAGCGCAGGTTCGATAGTCCGGAAAAGCTGCGGGAGCAGATTCTGAAGGACGTGCGCACGGCGCAAGCCTACTTCCGGCGCGCCAAGGCCTGGACCGCACCGGCATGCATTTCCTACTGAGCGGGCTCTCCCTTGTCCTGATCGACCTGCTGCTGGCGGGGGATAACGCGCTGGTGATCGCGCTGGCGGTGCGCTCCCTGCCGAAACGCGAACGGCGCATTGGCATCATCGGTGGCGCCGGCGCCGCCGTGGTGTTGCGCGTGGCGCTCACCACGATGGCGGCGCGCCTGCTGACCACTCCGTACCTGCAGATCGTGGGCGGTTCGCTGATCCTGTGGATCGCGCTCAAGGTGCTGATCGACGCCAGCACGCCGCCGGATGCGGCGCCCGCGCCGAAGCGCTTCTGGCAGGCCATATGGTACATCGTGGTGGCGGATCTCACCATGTCCACGGACAATGTGTTGGCCATCGCCGGCGCGTCCAAGGGCAATTTCCGGCTGATTGCCTTCGGCCTCGCGCTCAGCATTCCCTTCGTCGTGCTCTCCAGCAATCTGCTGTCGAAACTGATGGATCGCTTCCCGGCGCTGATCTATCTGGGCGCGGGTATTTTGGGGCAGGTGGCCGGTGAGATGATTCTCACCGACCCCTTCGTAGTGCGTACCTGGCACCCAGGGAATGTGGTCCGGTATGCGGTGGAGGCGGCACTGGTGGTCGCGGTGATCGTGATCGGAAGGGTCATCTGCGCCGCGGGCCGCACGCGGGCTGGAGCGAATTGACAACCAGGTCTGCGGCCGTGAAAGGACTGTTCGGTAGTGGGGAGGTTGCCGACCCGATGCCTCTGGTTTTTCCCTTATCGGGTATGCTGCGGAACTGGCGGGGCGGACCCCCGGTCCCGCAGCCGGGTCAGTATCTTGCAGGGTGCGAGCCGGCCGACCTGGGCGCCGGCCGCGGAACTGGGGATCCGCCCCACGGTCAATGCAGGTGCCCGCCACCGGGGAGTGGCGTTGGGTTGTCAGCCTGCCCCGCATAAAAGAAATCTGCCCACCCGGTCGTCGAGCTACTTCAGCCCTGCCTGCGTCTTCTTGGGAAGTTTGGCGAACACGATGTCGTAGGCTTGCCGCAGCAGGCGCTTCAGTTCGGGCCTCGGAATGACGTCTTCAGTCTCCAGCGTCACCCACTGGGCGCGCGCCAGATACGGTGCGGGAATGATGCCCGGGCGCTCGCAAAGCTCCGCCAGATCCTCGGGCGAGCATTTGAAGGAAAGCCAGTGATCGGCGGCTTCCAGTTCCGCCATGGCGTACATCTTGCCGGCGATCTTGAAAACCAGGTTCGCTCCCCACTGCACCGTCT
>JANYJN010000788.1 GCA_025358475.1 Candidatus Solibacter sp. | reverse complement strand
GGGTAGAGATCGAGCGCGGGGCGCTGGATCAGCTCGGAGAGACTGCCGCGGCTAAGGATTTCCTGCTGCATCTGCTGTAGACGCTGCTGCATCTGCATGTTGACCACGACGGGCACGAGGCGGTCGGAAATCTGCTGGGGCGTGATGCGCATGATCGCCTGCGACACGTAGGTGTCGGGCCAGAGGAAGGCGACCACGACCGCCACCACCAGGCCCGCAAACATGGGACCGATCAGCCATGATCGGTAACGGCGAAGCATGTCGATGTAGTCTTCGATGTCGGGGGGACGCCGGGTGACGCTCACGAAATTCTGTGCTGCTGCCATAACTTTGCTCTCAGGCCGGTTGCCTAGGGACTGCCGGAATTCGCCCTACTTGACGATGATGATGTCTCCCGGCTTCAGGTAGATGTTCTGCTCCATTTTCTTGCCCTTGATGACTTCTTTGTAGTTGAAATTCAGGCGCTCGCCGGTCATCCGCATGACGACGATCTTTTTCTGATTGGCGAAGTCTTTGAAGCCGCCGGCGTTGACCAGAGCTTCGAGAACCTTGGTGGGGACAAGCAGGGGGAAAGCGCCGGCCTTGTTGACCTCGCCCTGGATGAAAAAGCGCTTGCTGTTGACCGCGTTGACGGATACGCTGACGTCGGGATCCACGATGTACTTCTTGAGCCGTTCCCTGATGGAGTTACCGAGTTCCACGGGGGAGAGGCCGGCGGCCGTCATATCACCCAGAAACGGCATGGTGATTTTGCCATCGGGACGGATCAAATGCGTGCCGCTGAACTCGGCACTGCCGTAAATCAGCACGGTGATCTGATCCTCGGCGCCAAGAATGAAGGGGTGCTCCTCCGGCGCGGCCTTTGGGCTGGCATTATCCGGCGGCCGGGCCAGTTTTGCGGGATCGCTCTCGGGCTGCGCCATCAAGGGAGGCTTGGTTACCGGGGCGCCTTCGGCCGGCGCTTTGGACGCGGCATCGGCTGCCGGGGTGGCCGCGGAAGCAGGCGCAACCGGCAGTTGCAGCGTACAGGGGGTGCTGCCCGTGGTGGCCATCGCGCCCGCCGAGTCTGTCACCTGAATCGTGAAGGAGAAAGTGCCGTCGATGGAAGGCGTGCCACTAATCGCCCCGCTGGCCGGATTGAGCGCCACGCCGGCGGGCAGGGCGCCGCCGATGATGGCGAACCGGTACGCGCCAGTACCGCCGGAAGCCACCACCGCGGAGTTGTACGCCACGCCCAACTGCATGGTGATCCCCGGAGCACAAAGCACTGAAAGCGGCGAATCCGCGGGATTCTGCTGGAACTGGGCCGGCTGCGAAACCAGCTTGGCCGGATCCTGCTGAGGTGCGCCAGTCGCCATGACCGCAAGAATAACCGAAAGGATCGCCGTTCTCATGAATGTAGACATCCTCGACCGGCAAATGCGGCCTGCATTTCTGGTGGACAGCGGCATGCCATTCACTCATTCTACAGTGTACAGCATTCCGCGGCGAGACCAGGCCGGTTCTAGGACTACCACTGTCCGAATTTCGAAAGCTAGGAGCCTCCGCCTATACCTAGCAAGAAAAGGGGGGTATGAGGTAGGGTTGAATGACCAGCGACCCAGCAATCGACCCCTAGTACTGGATAGGCGATACACTTCCGCATAGTGTGTTTCTCCCAAAAAGCGGAGGGATTTCCGGTCGCGCCTTGTAAGTTGCAGAAAATTCAAATAATCTGGTAGTAGCATGCAGCATCAGCCGCGGCCTCAAACGTGCTTTAAAGATCGCGGGTTATTGTTTGTCACGGTTCGTCGGCGCGGGCGGCCACTATGTTTCAGGAACTCAAATTCCAACTATCCACTGCAATCCTCACCATTCTTACGCTTGCCGCCGGTGTGTCTGCGTTCATTAACTTTCAGCAACAGAACCGGTTCCGCCTTCCGGAAGACGGGGTGATCTGGGTAGACCGGCAGGCTAGCGTGGAAGCGCTATATGTGAAACCCGGGAGTCCCGGCCGGAACGCCGGAATCCACAAGGGCGATCACCTGCTGGATATCGGCGGCGTAAAGATCGAGCAAGCCACGGATGTGGCCAGAGTTCTGGTGCGAATCGGCGCGTGGAGCAAGGCGAAGTACCGCGTGCAGAGCCGCGGCGTGGAACTGACGGCGACCCTGGTGGTGGCGGAGCAGCCGTTGGACCGTGCAGTCCTGTACCAGTACGCGGTGGGAACGGCGTACCTCATCATCGGGCTGTTCGTCTACTTCCGGCGGGGCAGCGCGCATAAGGCTCGGCACTTTTATATTCTGTGTCTGGCGAGCTTCGTCTCGCTGTGCTTTCACTACACCGGCCAGTTCAACAACTTCGATAAGGTGATTTATTTTGGGAATCTGGTGGCCGGGTTGCTGGCGCCCACCGTTTTTTTGCATTTCTGCCTGGCATTTCCGGAGCCCCGGCCATGGTTCCGCGGGATCGCGCGCCCGGTTCTGCTATACGTGCCCGCGGCCTCGATTTTCCTGGCCTTTGTGGCCTTCAGTTCGGGCGCCATGAAAATCTCCGTGCCGCTGATCGAACTGCGCTGGATGCTGGACCGGGCCTGGATGGTGGCGTGGACGCTGCCCTACCTGATCGGGGCGCTGGTACTGTCCGCCGAATACACCCGGACCGAAGATATGGTAGTGCGCCAGCAGTTGAAGTGGCTGCGCAACGGAGCGTTTTGCGGGATTCTGCCCTTCGCCGCGTTCTATGTACTGCCCTACGTGTTGGGCGCGGTGCCGAATTCGTACATGAAGATGAGCGTGCTTAGCGTGGTGCTGATTCCCCTCACCCTGGCCTACGCGATTGTGCGCTACCGGCTGATGGACGTGGACATCATCTTCCGGCGGGGGTATGCGTACACTCTGGCCACACTGTGCGTGATGGCGGCATTTTACGCCATCGTCTTGTCGCTGGGCAGCCTGGTGAAGCAACTCTTCCAGGACCTGGGCAATACCTGGCTGATGACGGTGATGCTGATCACGGCGTTCCTCTTCCAACCGATCCGCAACTGGATTCAGGAGCGCCTGGACCGGCACTTCTATCGCGACCGCTACGATTACCGGCGGACCCTGGTGGAATTCGCCCGCGAGCTGAGTTCGGAGACCGATCTGGACACCACGCTCGACATCGTCGGCGAGCGTTTGCTCGAAACCATCGGCCTCAAGCACCTGGGCTTCTTCCTTTCCCAGGAGGGCCCCGAGGGAACGGTGTTCCGCCTGGAGAAGGCGATGGGGCCTAACCCGCGGTTGGCCGCCGTCAGCCCCGAGGAACTGGACCTCAGCTTTCTCAACTGGGAACTGGAGGAGCCGTACCTGTTTTTCGAGCGCACGCGGCATCAACTGGATGCGGTATCGCGCGCCTGGCCTGTCTCGGTCCGCAAGACCATCGGCGATCTGGATCTGACATACTACGTGCCGTGCACCGTGCGCGGCCGCACCATCGCCTACATCGGGCTGAGCCGGACCACCGACGGCGAGTACCTCTCCAGTGTCGACGTGGAGCTGATGGTCACGCTGGCAGGTTATGTCGCCATCGCCATCGAGAATGCCACGCTGTACCGTTCCCTGCAGCTCAAGGTGGAAGAGTACGAGCGGCTCAAGGAATTCAGCGAGAACATCGTGGAATCCATCAACGTGGGAATTTTGGCGGCCGACCTGGAAGACCGGGTGGAGAGCTGGAACTCGCAGATCGAACAGCTCACTGGAATCGCGCGGGAGCAGGCAGTCGGGAAGAAGCTGGCGGAGTTGTTCCCGGCGGCACTGGCGGAGCAGTTCGACCGGGTGCGCGGCGAAACCGGGATCCATCACATCTACAAGTTCCTCCTCAAGCCCATGGGCTCCAAGGGCCACGGCAACGGTCATGGCAACGGACATGGGACGCAGCCGCGGTTGAGCGAGGCCACGCTGAACATCGCCATCACGCCGCTGGTATCGAAGGACCAGGAACGGATCGGACGATTGATCATCATCGACGACGTCACCGACCGCGCCGAGTTGGAGCAGCGCCTGGTGCAGGCGGACAAGCTGAGCAGCATCGGCCTGCTGGCCGCCGGTGTGGCGCATGAGGTGAATACCCCCCTGGCGGTGATTTCCACCTACGCGCAGATGCTGGCCAAACAGGTGGCCGACGATTCGCAGAAATCGCTGATTCTGGAAAAAATCGCCAAACAGACGTTTCGCGCCAGCGAGATTGTCAATTCCCTGTTGAACTTCTCGCGCACCTCCACCACGTCCTACGGCGGCGTCAGCGTGAACAAGGTCCTCCAGGAAACGCTCTCCCTGCTGGAGCATCAGTTGACCAAATCCGGCATCCAGATCCACATCGACCTGGACCCGGAGATGCCCCTGGTGCACGGCAACAGCGGTAAGCTGCAACAGGTATTCCTCAACCTGTTTCTGAACGCGCGCGATGCCATGGGCATGGGCGGAACATTGGAAGTGCGCTCGTGGGCGGAAGGGCTGGGTGCGCGGGTGGAGGTATCCGACACCGGCCACGGGATCGCGCCCGAGAACCTGCACCGTATCTACGATCCGTTCTTTACCACCAAGGGCGCCAAGAAGGGCACCGGCCTTGGGCTTTCGGTGACCTACGGTATCATTCAAGAGCATGGCGGCTCGATCGAAGTATCCAACCGGCGCGGCGGCGGCGCCACGTTCCGGGTGGAGCTTCCCCTGGCCGTCCCCAGCTTGGCAAGGAAGCCGGTAACCGCCGCTTAAATGACTGCTCCCCACATTCCGCCTCCCGGCCTGAAAGGCAAGATCCTCGTCATCGACGACGAACTGGATATCCGCGAAGGCCTCTACGACCTGCTGACTCTGGAAGGGGGCTACACCGTCGAGTTGGCGCACAATGGCACGGCGGGTCTGCACAAACTCGAAGGCACCGCCTACGACCTGGTGCTGCTGGATCTGATGATGCCCGACATGTCCGGCATGGACGTGCTGCGGCTGGTGCGCAAGACCGACACGGAGACGCCCATCTTCATGATCACGGCGTACGGCAGCGTGGAGGCGGCGGTGGACGCGCTGAAACTGGGCGCCAACGACTACTTCAGCAAGCCGTGGGACAACGAGAAGCTGATCATCGAAATCGACCGGATGATCGAGCGCCGTTTGCTGGAGTATGAGAACACCCACCTGAAGCGCGCCCTCAAGCAGCGCTACAGCTTCCCCAACATCATCGGCAAGAGCGATCGCATGGTGCGGCTGCTGGACCTGGTGGGACAGGTGGCGTCCAGCCGGTCTACTATTCTGATCACCGGGGAGACCGGCACCGGCAAGGAACTGGTGGCCAAGGCGATCCATTCCAACTCGCCGCGGGCCGACCACATGTTCGTGGCGGTGAACTCCGGATCGCTGCCGCCGGAGCTATTGGAATCCACCCTATTTGGGCACGTGAGGGGCGCCTTCACCAGCGCCATCCAGACTAAGAAGGGATACTTCGAGGTGGCCGACCGGGGAACCATTTTCTTCGACGAGATCGGCACCCTGGGCCCGGAGACGCAAATCAAGCTGTTGCGCGTCATTCAGGAGAAGGAATTCACCGCGCTGGGCGCCACCGACCCGCAGCGCGTGGACGTGCGCATCCTGGCGGCCACCAACGCCGACCTGGCTCAACTGGTGAAGGACGGCAAGTTCCGGGAGGATCTGTACTACCGGCTGAACGTCATTAATATAGCCCTGCCGCCGCTGCGCGACCGCAAGGAAGACATACCTCCGCTGTTGAGCCACTTCTTCAACTACTACTGCAAGGAGAACGAAAAGTTTCTCAATTCGGCCGGCAAATCGATTCTGGAATTCCAGCCTGAGGCCATGCAGGTGCTGATGGAGCACAGTTGGCCGGGCAACGTCCGCGAACTGGAGAACGTGGTGGAGCGCGCCGTGGTGTTGGCGAGCGACGCCAGCGTGCCGGTGGATGTGCTGCCGGACGCGCTGTTGCAGGCCAACGGCGTGCGGCGGAACCGGGCGGAAGGGAGTCCGCTGCCGGCCGATGCATCGCTTTTCGAGATCAACAATGAATTCGAACGGCGGACCATCATCGAGCGGCTGGAAAGGTGCGGCTGGAGCCAGACGGATGCGGCGGAAAGCCTGCACGTGCCGTTGTCCACGTTGAATCAGAAGATCAAGCGGCTGGATATCAAGATTCGGAAGAAGTCGGACGGGTAGGGCCGTGGTTTGCGAGAATGGTAGAGACGCACATGAGGAAAGGAGGCTTGAATGTCCACGGTTGCCACGCCCTTTGATCCGTGTTTTATCGACTACCACAAAACCATGGCGGCAACGCTATCCGTTGGCAGCGCCATTGAGCGCGGCTCCTCGATTTTGTCATTGGCCAAAGATTTTTGGATTTTGGCCCGGGATTTCAAGGTGCTCTTAACAGCCATAGAGTCGGTCGAAAAGGCTCCTCCCGAAGAGGTGAAAGCTATCGCTCCCCGGCTAGCCGAGTTGCATAAAACGACCCAAAAACTCCTGGCGATGTCCAGCCGGCGGGGCATTACCAACCGTACGCTAATCAATGCCTCGGTGCAATCCATTCATAGCTATAACGAGCGTCTGTACGATGCGATCGAGTGCTTCCAGTTGAGCCTGGATCCGGCTATTTCCGAAGCCGTGCGCGAAGCTTTTGGAGAATACGCGCGCGGAGAGACGGTGAGTTTGGATTCGCTTGTCTGAGCCAGACTACCTTCTACAAGTCGGAAAGCAGGCGGCGAAGTACATCGGCAAACTCGACAAGCCTACCCGAATGCGGTTCGCTGCTGAACTTGAGATTCTCAAGAAAGATCCAACTGGAAACTCCAAGCCACTGATCAACAATCCGCCATCACGCAGTTGCCGGGTGGGAGGCTGGAGAATCATTCTCGTTGTCAATGAACCAGCGCGGACTGTGGTCATTTCGATGGTAATGCCACGCGGCCAGGTCTATGACCGGATCTAAGCCAGATCAGCGCGCGGTCCAGCCGCCGTCGATCACGATATCGGTGCCGGTGATGAAACCCGCTTCCTCGGAACACAAGTAAACCGCCAGGTGGCCGATCTCTTCCACCTTGCCCCACCGCCCAAGTGGGATGCCGGCGAGAAACTGCGCGTTGGTTTCGGGGTCCTCGATCAGCGGCCGATTCATCTCCGTTTCGAAAGGGCCGGGGCTGATGCCGTTGGCGGTGATGGCTTCGGGCGCGAGTTCGAGGGCCAGCGTGCGCGTCATGCCGAGCAGCGCGGTCTTACTGGTGGCATAGGCGACGCGGCCGGGCAGGGAAACGTGACTCATGATCGACGTCATGTTCAGGATGCGTCCGTAGCCCTGGCCCACCATGGCGGGCACGAGAGAGCGGCACAGCAGGAACGCGGCGGTGACGTTGGTATCCATCACTCGGCGCCATTCGCGCAGCGTAAAATCGACCACCGGTTTGCGCACGTTGACGCCGGCGTTATTGATCAGGATACTTACCTTCGGATACAGCGCCAGAATCTCGCGCTCTATGCGGCGCACGTCTTCCTCGTTGGTCACGTCGGCAGGGAAGATAGCGGCTTGGCCGCCCGCGGCGGCGATTTCCGCGGCCACGGCGGTCAACTGCCCGGCATCGCGCGATACCAGAGCGAGGCGCGCCCCTTCGGCGGCAAGGGCCAGCGCCATGGCTTTGCCCAGCCCTTTACTGGCTCCGGTGACAACGGCGGTACGGTCCTGAAGCTTCCGCCTCATGCGGGGGCGCCGTGCTGCGCCCGGTTGAGGATTTCGTCGGCCACGGCCTGCGGATTGTCCACCCCGGTAATGCACAGGCGACTGGCTTCGCCGGCGGTTTCGATGGACACGCTGCCCACGCCGAACATGCGCTGGGGCATGCTCTGG
>JANYJN010000781.1 GCA_025358475.1 Candidatus Solibacter sp. | reverse complement strand
GCCACTCCCGGTGGCCGTGCAAAATGGCCTCGCTTTGGCGCCGTACCGTGATCTCGGCGTTAAGCTGTTCGATGCGTCTGGTCAGGGTGCGAAAAGCGGACGACGCCTTCGCTTTTTCAGACAACCGTAAGACCAAAGAGCCCGGCGCCCGCTCGCTGGCCGGAGCATACAGTCCCCCTTCAACCTGGCAATCCACGGCGGTACCGCCATTCACGCAAAACAACAGGCTTCCAGGCAAGAGCTTACGACTGCGCTCCCAGGTCTTAAGGAGGCGCGTGAGTTTGTCATCCGGGTCCAGGGTAATCTCGCGGAGGGTCTTGCCTATCAATCCCGATACCGGGCAATCAAGGAGTTCCGCGGCGGCGGCGTTGGCCGAGAGCAATACCCCATCGCTGCGCACCAGCAGTATCGGTTCGGGAAGAATATCGGACAATTGCCGGAACGGATCAGGTGTCATCCAGGTCTCCGAGCGTCTGGTGTTGTGCTGTTGGGCGCAATCCCTGCCACACGGCCGGGGCTCCGATCACAGCCCCAAGCGTCAGCGAGCGGGTATGCGGTAACACCGAATCTAGAAGTCTGGGCACTAGTCGCGGGCTCGAAAATACTCTCGACCGTGAGCGGCCTGGGCCTCGGGCGTCGGCGTAAGATAAACCACAACCCGGCAACCGGGATGCCCCGCGGCGATGGTTTCCTGAAGCTCGACTTTGGCGTAACCCAAATTGTCACCGGCAATGGCCCCGAACACATTCGAAGTCATCATGCACATGGAGGCCCGACCGCTGACTTTATCGCCGAAAGGACAACGGCGGTTGCCCATCACTATCTTGTCTTCAGTCGCCTCGATGATGTAAAAATCGCCTTCAATCCTGCGTTTGAGATCGACAAGCACCTGCGACACTTGTTGCCGCGTCAGCCAGTCGACCCGGAATGCAGCGCGGTAGTCCCGGTTAATCTGCTCTCCGACATTTTGCCCGACGACGCTGATATAGCCGGAGGCGGCTTCGAGCCCCACCACGTCCTCCAAAGTCCCAGCCAGCTCCCGGATCAGGGTGCGAAGGAAAATGTCGCGATCTAAAGGCACTTGTAAACTTATGGCGTCGGGTGCGTTCGGAAGTGCTGACATCAAATCTCCAAGAATTCGAAAATCACTGGGTGTGCGACAGGTAGGTGGAGCACGCCACGGTCCAAACAGAAGGCACGCCGCGAGTAGGAACCGCCTGTCACGACCGTCGAAGGCTAGCAGGCGCGTGATCTATGCGAAAACTGCGGACTGCGATGCATGGTAATGGTGCCGGGCAAGCCCCAGGACTTCTTCAGCCTCGCCCGGCAAATTTTTCCTAATCCAGAGGATTGTGCTCTCGGCCTTAGGAACCACGCCCCACGACGACCGATGGTTGGCTGCCATGGTCCGGCAGACCTCGTGGGAGCCGGTTCCCAATATTTCGCCCAAAGCAAGATAGATCGCCATCTCCATTTCCGAATCGTCGCCGGTGGGAAGCAGATGTGTGTGATCGCACAATATTGCGTCGATACCGTTCATCTGGAACTCCGGGTCAAAGATATCGATCGGGTAGGCGCAGAAAAGGCTGAAGCCCACAGCGGACAGAAGCTCGTTCCAAAAACCCTCCAGCGTGATTGCCGCGGAGTACTCGCCCATGGTCCAAAGCTGCCCCACCATTTCGCCATAAGCCCCAAGAGTGACGCCATTTCCAGTGGGCCGGAGGCGGTCAATCGCTCCTTCCAGCGTGTTCTTGAAACGCCACCAATCCGGCTGGCTTGGATCATGAATTGAGCAAGAGTTTTTCGAGAGTCAAGGAGAAGCAGACCGCCGCTTTCGAGGGCCGCTTCCGGATCAATTGCCAAAGCTTCGATTTCACGGCAGAAGGCTTCATTGTGCTCGCTGCTGGCGATTACCAGTTGCGGGTCGCCTCGCCGCAAGCCCTCCGCGAGATAGCGCCCAACGTTACGGGCTAGCGGACGCGGGTCGGAATACAGTTGGACGAAATGACCCTGAGGAGCCGGTTTTTCAAGAACATCATCCCAGATGGACATACGTATTACTCACGCGAAAGCGTGCCCCTGGTTTTCAGTATACGCCATAGACGAATCATGTCCCGGCTAATGACGGCAAGAAACAAACGGACGGGGCGTG
>JANYJN010000759.1 GCA_025358475.1 Candidatus Solibacter sp. | reverse complement strand
GTGGCCGTACCGCAGCAGATACCGTAGCGTGCGAAGTACGGTGGGTTCCCGTGGGTGTTATCGAATACTACGCCCGGAATGCGATTATAGAAAACGCCGAAGCCGCCGCGCAGTACTGCCTTGTCGTGCAACGGCGTGGGGCTGTAAGTGAATCCCAGGCGCGGCGCGAAGTTGTTCCGGTCGGGCTTGTAGAGCTGATTGGTCACTTTCACGAAGGAATCGGAGAGTCCGCTAGGGCCGAAGAACAGGTTCGACAACTGCCCGCGCTTCTCGGTTAGTGGCGGATCGTACTCCCAGCGCAGGCCCAAGCTCAGCGTGAAATTGCGCTGCACCTTGAAATCGTCCTGCAGGAAGAGCGCGTAAAGCCCGGTGCGCAGATAGCGCTGCGCGTTGGCGGGCTTGCCGGTGTTAGGGTCGGCATTGATCTGCTCGAAAATGGGGGTGTCGTTGGCCAGGTTGAACAGGCCCTGGAAGGAGTAAACAGGCCGCCCGCCGCCTGCCAAATTATTGTTGTTCTGTTCCTTCCGGATTTCCACCCCAGCCTTCAAGGCGTGCCGGCCCCACACCTTGCTCAGCGTGTCACGGAACTCGAAGGTGTTCTGCGCGAAGATGGCCGGCGTGCTTTCGCTCTGCGGTGCGCCGAAGCGGATGCGGTCGAAGGGCAGGCCCTCCACCTCCAGGCGCGGGATGCCCCAATTGACATTGCTCGACGTGGCCATCTGGTTCCAGGCGAAACGCGTCGTGTTGAAGCGCGCTTCGTTCAGCAGGGTAGAAGTGAAGGCGCGCGTGTAAGTCAGCGCGTAAGCGGAGTTGAACGGTTTGTTGTTTAGATCGGCCATGGGGCGGCTTCGCCCCGCGGCATCGGCCTGCGTGCCGTTCTGCGGCGTCAGATAAGTGCTAAAGGCGAAGGTGTCCATGCCATGGATATAGTCGGCGCGCAGGTTGAACTGGTTGTCGGTAATCCTGCTGGGGTTGCTCAACTGGGCGAACTGGATATCGGGCACACCGTCGAGCCCGGCGCCGGTTGGGTTCAAACCCGGATCCACGTACTGATTAGTCGCGCCGGCGAGCGAGCCGATATCCAGGCCCCCCGCTACTTGCTGGCAGACGGCCGAGGAGAAAAACGGCTGGCAGGGCGCATTCAGGACGCTGATAACGCGCGGCGCGATACCGGGCGATTGAAATACTTTCGCCGTCTTCCCGTTCGGCCGCGCGCTGACTACCGCCTGCCGGTATTGCGGCGTCTCGATCCAGGCCGTAAAGGGTACGTCGGTGGTGTTGTGCAGGCCCTCATAGCTGAAGAAGTAGAAAAGCTTATTCTTCACGATCGGCCCGCCCAGGCTGCCGCCGTATTGCCGGAAGCGATTCTCGACGCGCACGAAAGGGGCGCCGTTGGGGCCGCCGTATCTATTGAAAGCGTTCAGCCCCGGGTCGTTGTACTTGAAAAAACCGCTGCCATGCAACTGGTTCGTGCCGTTCTGCGACACTACCATGATCTGCGCGCCGGAATTGCGCCCGTACTCCGCCGAATAGGCCGAAGACAGAACTGTGATCTGCTTCACCGATTCTTGACTCGGCGTCACCACCGCGGCGCCACCCCAGCTCAGGCTGTTCACACTGACGCCGTCGATCATGTAATTGTTGTCTGACAAGCGCTGCCCGTTGGCCGAAATCGCCACCTGATTCTCGGTCTGAAAGACTGATTGGTTGGAGCCGCCAGGCCCCGTAGTGTTGGGCAGTCCCACTGACTTGCCGCCGCCATCCCTGGCGCCGTCGCCGAACACACCGGGAGCCAGGCGCACCAGTTCGTACGGATCGCGGTTCAATTGCGGAAGGTGCTCAATCTCGGTGCGCGTCAGCGTGCGTGAGATATTGGCCTCTTCCGTGTCGAGTGCGGCCGTCGCGTCGCTAGAGACGGTGATCGATTCCGCCACGTCGCCGGGAGAAAGCGAAAGGTTCACTCCTTCAAGTGTCTCGGCCCGCACCTCGATCCGCTCGCGGATTTCTTTCTTGAATCCGGCGGCCTCAACCACGATGTCGTACATGCCGGGCGCTAACTGCGAAAAGCGGTAGAAGCCCTCGGTCCCCGTTTTTAGGGTTTCGGACTTGGCCGTGTCCTGGCTCGTCAACGTTACTTTGGCGTTTGGCACGGACCCGCCCGAAACGTCCGTCACAGTGCCTTGAATGCTGGCCTTGAACTGCGCCTGACCTGTACTAACTAATCCCACAGCGAGACACACAAATACAACACAACGATACCCGGATTGCGACATGGCCAAAGCTCCTTTTCGGTTGTCGTTTGGCAAGCCTTCCTGCCCCCCCACTAACCTTAATTTAAAGTTGGCTCACCCCGAAGTTATTGTCAAGCGGTAGTTCGCTAAAAGCTCGTTACCAATCGCTTTTACTGTTGATTTTGCTTTATCCGGGGGGTTATGATCGTGCGAAAATTCACCATTCAATACAGTCCTTCGGCGCTTGGGAAAACCGACCCAACCATACTCCCCAAAAGTGACCCAGGCATTTTGACCTGACCCACCGCGGAGCCTCCGAGTGATAAAGACGATAAAACATCACGATGCCAGGATGTACGATGCCGAACCCAACATTGCCCCCAACTTCCGGATGTCGGCGAGAGGAGTGCGCCTGGTTCAGACGGCGACAAATCGCGGGGCTTCGCAATTCGGCGTCTGGGCCGCGATGGTGCAGGAATTCCCGAACGTCACCGGCGGCGCGTTACGGTGTCGCGATAACGCGTGCCACAGCCGGAATTGCGGCGGAGAGCCACTGCGGCTGGAGCCATTTCTCAAGTGCCGTCCGTAGGTCGCCCGCGGCAAGTGGTTTGGTGAGATAGTCGTCCATTCCGGCAGCCAGACATCGCTCGCGGGCGCCATCCATGGCATGCGCCGTCAATGCGACTACCGGCGTGCGGCATCCATCTGATTCGCACCGACGGAGTTCGGCGACCGCGGTATAGCCATCCATCACTGGCATCTGGCAGTCCATAAAGACAATCTCGTAACGCTGAACGCTAAGCAAATCGAGGGCATCTCGCCCTTGGCTTGCCAGATCGACGGCACATCCCAGTCGCTCGAGCATCCGTTGGCCAATTCGCTGGTTGACTGGGTTGTCGTCGACCAGCAGCGCGCGGCAGCCTTTGCCTGGGAGACAATCGACATGTCTGGCACCAACGTCGATGCACTTCGTCTTTTCGAGCTCCGGCACGGTGGTTGCAACGTTCGGTAACGGAAGTTTGCAGGTAAAGATCGAACCTTCGCCGAACGTGCTCTCCACCGAAACATCGCCTCCCATCATTCGTGCCAGGCGCCTGGAGATGGCAAGACCCAGCCCGCTGCCGTCGAAGACACGCGTCAGGGATGAATCGACCTGCACAAAGTCCTTGAACAAGCACGGCAGCTTTTCCCGAGGAATACCGATGCCGCTATCCTCGACCGAAATACCGAATACCGGAACGCCGCTCTGGTCGGCGATAGGCGCAACGCTCACTCCCACGTGGCCGCGTTCGGTGAACTTGACCGCATTACCTAGGAGGTTGGAAACGATCTGCCGAATCCGCCCGGCGTCGCCGAATACCATCTGCGGAGACACCTGAATATTTACCCGTAGTTCAAGCCCTTTCTGTCGCAGTCGGGGCGCCATCAACTCCGCTACATCGGAAACCAGAGCCGCCAGGCTGAACGGCGCAGGGAGGATCTCCATTCGGCCGGCTTCGATTTTCGACAGGTCCAAAAGATCGTTGACTATTGCCAGCAGTGCGCGGCCGGAGTCGCGCGCAGTCTCGGCCCAGCTCCGTTGTTCGACGCCGAGTAAATCATCCAGCAGCAGGTCGAGCCCGCCGAGGATGCCGTTCAGGGGCGTTCGGATCTCATGGCTCATGTGCGTCAGGAATTCGCTCTTAGCCCGATTGGCGGCTTCGGCCGCGAGTTTCTCGCTGAGCACTTCGCGGCTTTGGGCCAGTTGGCCGACCATCGAATTGAACGCGGTCGAGAACTCGCCCATGAAATCGATCCGTTGCGTGAAGTCTCCCTTAGCAATCTGCTGCGTCTTCCAAGAGAGGTGCCGAAGATTGGCTTGCAGATTCTTCAGAGATTGGGTCATTTGCATGCCTCCCCTGGGAAGGTCAACGGAAAGATCACCTCGGGAGAGGCTCCACGTGAACTCGGAGGACATCCGATGCGCGGATATCAGGGCATTGACCTGGATAATCAGTCCCGCGAGCTCATTCTGGGGGCGCTCTGAGGGCAAGTCGATCTCGCAGGGTGACCGTCCCTTCAGGAGGTCATGGATGGCCCTGGTGATCCTGTTTATGTCTTCCTCCGGCACCGAGAGCATGGCAGCCGCCCTAACTATTGACCTTGGCTTCGAATCGGCAGACCCGATCGCCGGAGCACCAGCAGTCGATCTCCTTCACAGAAAACTCGAGGCCCGTGTACGCCAGGAGTATCCCCCCTATAAAGCCCTCATCATAGGTACAGATTTCCTCATCGCTCACCGGGAGCCCCGAGCAATCCAGATCCTCAGCCACCGTGAGAGTAAATGCGAGATTCTCCACGTCGGATTTTTCAACCCTTAGGAGACCCACCCTGAGTTGACTCAGCACGTCCTGAAGCGCGCCGATGAACTCTGAAAAGCTCAGTCCTTTGGCGATGAGATTTTTATATAATTGTTTGCCGGCGCTCTTGCCCGCATCATAAAAAACGCGGGTAGCCGCTTCCACGCCGAAGTCTCTGATGAGGACGTCCCGCAACGTGAACTGCATCAACCGATAGACGGACACGTCTGTCGTGAGTCCCAGGTTGGGGCGCCCCTCTGCCACGTTCCCCAGCATGCTCCAATCGAACTGCAATTCCTGCCTGCTTTCCTTGAACATTCTGCCTCCAGGCTTTCGCTGCCAAGTAGCACGCATTCAGGCGGCGGCCGATTCGTTGCGCCGCGCCTACGTGTGCCTACCACCTACATATCGGCCATTGAACCAGAATCTCTATCCATTCCCCGAGCGACTCGGGCGGCCCTAACACCCGCAATCCGTCGACATCCGAATCCTCACCGCCGCCACTTCCTTCTAGTACCTGCGCCGGGAAGCCCTGGAAACGGAGCCCGACGAATTCGCGCGTCCGCCGAGCAACACCGCGCCAGCAGCGTGGCCGATGCGGCGGCGCGGCTGGGCTCTGACCCGGCGGACTCCGTCCTGAGCGCGTTTGTCGAAGGCGCGCTGGTCGGCACCGCAGGCTTCTACCGCTCCAAGGGCCCGAAAGAAAGTCAAAAGGGGCACATCTGGGGCGTCTACGTTGGCGGCCACCATGCGCGGCACCGGAGTCGGCCGCGACATCATGAAATCCGTCCTGGAGCACGCCGCCCGCGTGGAACGTATCGAGCAGATCGTGCTGGCGGTTGCCACGACCCAGGCGGCTGCGATGGGGCTTTACCTGTCGCTGTGCTTTCGTTCTTTCGGTTGCGAACGCCGGGCCCTGAAGATCGGCGAGCGATACGTGGATGAGGAACACATGGTGCTGTACTTGGCCGTGCCGGATAGGGCAGGCGCACCGCGCCGCTTACATTATTAAACAACGTTGATGGTGATTCGCGTGCTCGGGTGTCGGGAGACGAGCGAGAATGTTAATGGTGACCGTGGATACGGATCGGAAAAGTCAGATGCGCCACAAATCGATGCAGGGTACCGTGCTCTTCGCGCTCGGCATCATCGGTGCAATTGCGTTCGCAATGACCGGCTCTGTTTGGATAGTCGCGGCGGCTGTGGTTTGCTTGGTTGCAGGAGTGGT
>JANYJN010000748.1 GCA_025358475.1 Candidatus Solibacter sp. | reverse complement strand
GTTACAGTGCTTCTACTTAGACTTGCGCCTGGCCAGCTTGCGCTGACCGAAGCCCATCAGTAGCAGGCCCGTACCAAGCAGCACGTAGGTGGCTGGCTCCGGTGACGCCGTGTCGAACGCGGCAGCGGAGATGAAGAAGTCATTCGCCTGATTCACCAAGAGGGGGCTCAGCGAAGCGGTATACCAAGGCCCGGTGGGAAAATTACCCGGATAAGTCATGCTTGCGGTCCCAACGCCGGTTGTATCTACCCCGAAGAAACCATTGTCGCCCGCCGTGTTGTTAAGCGTCAGTTGGATGATGTCAGGAGCAAGAGGATCAGGGCTGGGGTTCGCCACCATGAAACTGAAGGTCACTCCGCCCCATACCGGTCCGAGCAATTGCATGGTCAACGTGCCGCCGATGTAGCCATTAGGGTCGATACCCGACACGATATCGATTCCGGTGGCGTCGATTGACGCGGTCCCGGTACTGGCAGCGGTCCCGAAATCGTCGTACCAGAACCTCACGCCGCCCACGTCGCAGCCAGTCCAAGCAACCGTATCAGCCACGTGGTGGCTGATGGTGGCGTCACAACTGGTAAGCCCGGGAGAAGTGATAAGAGCGTTGAAATCCACGGTGCCCGCCGAAGCGGTCCCCGCCAGAACCAGCGCCGCTAGTAGTGCAAGAGTCAGTTTCATCATTAGTATGTCCTATAGAATCTTTTCTGGCTTTGCAGCCGGTAAGGGGTTGCGCCCCCTACCGGCCGCGCGGTATCAGTTAACAGTTACGGGTAGCACGTTGGAGAACGGAGAGACGGCGCCGTTTGGCCCGGTTGCACGCACTCGATAGTTGATGACCGCATTCTTGGGGAGGTTGCCCACAGGGATGTTGCGGTTCGTGTAGTTCAGCGTCGTGACGGCGGTGGTCGCGATCACCGCATAGGAGGTCGAGATGGTCCCACAGGCACTGACGCACGCGCGTTCCAGCGAGAACCCGGTAGCACCGGCTGGGCTAGCGTTGGTCCACGCCAGGGCAACCGTCGAATTTACGTTGAGGGTTGTCCTCAGGTTGGTCGGAGCAGCCAGCGCAGCGCCAATTACCACTACGGCTGACGTGTTCGAAGAGCCCGAGAGGGCAGAGCCGTTGAAGGCGTACACGCGGTAAACGTAGCTACCGGCCACGGCCGTCGTATCGTTGAAGCTGAGCGGGGAAACGGGCAGGGCGCCTGCACCCGGAACTGTGATGAACGCGCCGCCGACCGGGGCCCGCTGAACCATAAAGCCGGTTGCGTTAATAAGATTCGCACCGGCGGCCCACGACCAGGTGAGGTTCGCGCCGCCTCCGGTTCCGGTGTTCGCGACAGCGACCAGGTTGGTCGGCGAGTCCGGTACGTCGAGCTTTAGCACGAGCGGACGCATCATGTCACTCTCTTCGTGCCCAAGTAGGTGGCAGTGCCAGACGTATTCCCAACCGAAGTTGGTATATTCGTTGCGGGTGGTGACCGGGTTCCCGTTGGCATCTATATTGGTGAAGCCCGGCAGACCGGTGGTGTTGGTGGCGTGCTCCGCCCGGCTGGGATCCAGAAGCCGATTGCTCAAGGGGACCTTGAAGGCGAGAGTATTCGGAATCGGCGGCTTATCGGGGCGAATCGCTACAATGGCGTCTTCCAACGGGTTCATGCGAACCGTTTCCTTCCATCCCAGTTCGTTGGCGTCTGCTGCACGGATCGCTCCGTCCCATCCCACACGATTGATCAACTGGACGTTGAACAGGTGGAAATGCATAGCGTGGCTGTCCACGCCGTTGTGCGTGATCTTCCAGAGCTGGACTTGGCCGTCGTTCACGATTTCCGTCGGCGGATCGACATAAGCCAACGGGATGGTGGTCTGGTTGTTGAAGTTGGTCAGCGGAATCTCCGCCGCCAGGATGGAATTCATCTTGCCGTAGTCGCTCTCAAACAGCTCGTGGATGGCCTTGTTGAGGATCGGCTGCGTGATTGTCTGCGCGGCAAATCCCCCGGTACCGTTAAACGGCTGGAAGGTCAGGCCGGTGGTGTTCTGGATTCTGGCAAAAGTATCCTTCGGGGCAGATACCGTCGTTCCCATGGCGACCGGGGAATAGGCCGTCTCAGGGACGATGATCTGCGGCTGCGTATCGTGGAACACCTTCGGAATTCCGAGGGAACTCTGCAGAGTTGCCAGGTTGTAGCCGTTCGCCGGAGTCCCGCTTACGGCGGCAACAATGTGGATCTGCATCAGGGTGTGGACGTTGGGCCCGTAGCCCGCTTGCACGATGGGTGCGCCGCCCGTATCGCTTAAATCCGGGGCGCCCGTGTAGTAGTCCAGGCGTACGTCATAGCCGGGGACGGGCGCGGGAGAGTCGTTGTAGAGCATCAGGGTATCACCAGGCGTAGCGCTGGAAAGGTCCACGATAATGTCGGCGCGCTCGGCGGGTCCGATGAAGAGAGCATGCTCCTGGACGTTGGTCACCACGATGTCGCGACGGTTGTAGTTGTATCCAACGGGCGTGGCGGGGATCACCACCGGGGCAGGCAGTACGCCGCCTTCGGTGCCGAGTTGTACGATTGCCGGACCGGCTGAAGCCGGATCGGGCACGCCGCCGTCCCTTCCATCAGTCGGCCAGCTCGATGGCCAGCAGGCGTTGGTGGTTCCAGGCAGACCGGTAACCGAATTGTAGTCCACGGCGCCCACGTTGGCGGTGACCAGGTAGCCCGGGCCAACGGTCACGTCGGGTTGTGCGGGTGAACTGGCGCACGCAGGCAGTGTGTCATCCGCGTCGAGCGCTGTCGTGGGAAGCGGCACAAACGGCATGATCAGCCTGTGCGGGGTTGCGGCTACCATCTTGACTTCGGTGCAGGTGTGCCAGTCCGCCGGTTTTGCATTGGCCGTTGGCATGGCTGCGTTGTTGAAGGTTCCGTTGTAGCCCGTCTTGCATACATTGCCGTCCTTGTCCGCGGCATAGAACACTGACATGTTTAAGAAGCGGTCGTTGGCGGCG
>JANYJN010000712.1 GCA_025358475.1 Candidatus Solibacter sp. | reverse complement strand
CGGAAAGTGTGAACGGGCGCTACGCCCGCCGGCGCGAACAGGTGGATTGCGTTGCCGTCGCGCTCGGCTTCGAAGAACTGCCACACCGCGCGCACCTTCAGGAAACGCGCGGCTTCCCGCTTGACCTCTTCCACGTTGTGGAACAGTTCCAGCGCCTTCTCTTCGTGCTCGGCCAGGGCTTTCTCGAAATTGCCCTTGTACCCAAGATGCCGCCCGTAGATCATGAACGGGTTGATGTAGCTCCACACCTCGGCCAGATTGGGCACGTCGCGCACCCGGCGCTCCAGATATGGCGCGGGCGGGATGGGCAGATCGGTGCGCACTTTCCTGCTACGCCGCGTGGTGATCGGGGCGAGCGGTTCCGCAGCAGCCACTACTACCGCGGGCGCTTCCGTGAAGGTGTGGCTGGCCAGGGTGACCGCGCGCTGCGCCGGATCCATCAGGCGATTCATCAGGCTCAGCCCCGTCATGGCATCCTTGGCGTAGCACACCGCTTCGCCGTACGCCGGAGCGATCTTGGTGCGCGTGAATTTCTCGGAAAGCGCCGCGCCGCCCACCAGGATGGGCGCTAGTATGCCCGCCGCCTTCAGGTCCGTCGCCGTCGTCACCATCTGCTGGGTGCTCTTCACCAAGAGGCCGGATAGCCCAATAGCGTCTGGGCGGTGCTCCCGGCATGCCTGAATCAACACGTCGGGCGGCACCTTGATTCCCAGGTTGACCACGTCGTACCCGTTGTTGGCCAGGATGATCTCCACCAGGTTCTTGCCGATATCGTGCACGTCGCCCTTCACCGTGGCCAGGATCACCTTGCCGCGCGCCGCCGTGTCCGCCTTCTCCATGAACTGTTCCAGGTGAGTGACCGCCGCCTTCATCGCTTCGGCCGATTGCAGCACCTCGGCCACGATCAGCTCGTTGTTGTTAAACAGGCGGCCCACCTCGCTCATGCCGGCCATCAGCGGTCCGTTGATGATATCCAGCGGCTTCGCGCCATCGGCGCGCTTCCGGTCCAGGTCGGCGACCAGGCCGTCCTTGGTGCCTTCGATGATGTAGTTGGCCAGGCGTTGATCCAGCGGCAGATCCTCGGCGCGCTGTTTGACGCGCGCCCCGGCCTGGCGGAAATGCGCGGCGATCCGGGCGATATGGAATTGATTGATGGCCGCCTTCTGTTCCACCGTCTGCGCGCGCCAATCCTCCGGCGCCGTGCGCAGCGCTTCGTCTTCCGCATCGGCCGGCGGCGTGTTGAACAGCAGGTGCTCGGCCAGTCGCCGCTCCTCTTCCGGCAGCGATGCGAAGCGCTCCAGCTTCTCGGCGTTGACAATCGCCAAGTCCAGCCCGGCCTTGGTGCAGTAGTAGAGGAAGACCGAGTTCACCACTTCGCGCGCCGGCGCCGGCAGCCCAAAGCTGATGTTGGAAATCCCCAGCACGGTCTTCACATAGGGGATGTTTTCCTTCACCAGCCGTATGCCTTCGATGGTCTCCACCGCCCCGCCAATGTAGTTGACGTCGCCAGTGGCGCACGGGAACACCAGCGGGTCGATGATGATGTCTTCCGCCGGAATCCCGTACTTTTCCGTCAGCAACCGCACGCTGCGCTGCGCCACCGCCAGTTTGCGCTCGCGCGTGAAGGCCTGCGCCTGCAGTTTGTCTTCGTCGATGGACCCCACCACCAGCGCCGCGCCGAAGCGCTTCGCAATCGGGCACAGGCGCTCGAACTTCTCCTCACCATCCTCCAGGTTCACCGAGTTAATGATGCTCTTCCCCTGGCAGTAGGTGAGGGCCAGTTCCACCCCCTTGGGGTCAGTGGTGTCGATCATGATGGGCGCCTTGATCTTGCGGATCAGCTTTTCGAAGAAGGGCGGGATATCCTCCATCTCTTCGCGGTCCGTGCTCTGCAGGCACACGTCGATCACCTGCGCGCCGTTGCGCACCTGGCGTCGCGCGATATCGGTGGCCTCTTCCCATTTCTCGGCGGCCACCAGGTTCTTGAACAGGCGCGAGCCGATCACGTTGGTCCGCTCGCCCACCAATAGCGGCCGGTTGCTTTCCTCCGCCTCCACCAGTTCGATGCCCGAATAATAAGCGCGATGCTGGCGCCCCGGCAGCGCCCGCGGGCGTTTGCCCTGGATCATCTGCGCGATGGCGCGGATGTGCGCCGGCGTGGTGCCGCAGCATCCGCCCACGAAATTCAGCCAGCCGCGATCGGCGAATTTTTCCAGTTGCGCCGCCAGCGAGTCCGGCGTCTCGCCAAATTTCCCTTCGGAGTTCGGCAGGCCGGCATTCGGATAGCACGAGATGCGATGCCGCGACATCTCGTGTAACGTCCGTATGTGGTCGGTCATCAGGTCCGGACCGGTGGCGCAGTTCATGCCCACGCCCAACAGATCGTGATTCTCGATGGAAGCGTAAAGCGCGTCGATCTGCTGCCCGCCCAGCATGGTCCCGGTGCGTTCGATGGTGACACTCGCCACCACCGGAATCGCCCTTCCAAGATCGCGCCCCAATTGCTCCACCGCCACCAGTCCCGCCTTCAGGCTGCCCGTGTCGAAGCAGGTCTCCATCAACAGATAGTCGGCCCCGCCTTCAATCAGGGCTTTGGCTTGCAGGTAGTAATCGGCGCGCAGCGTGGCGAAGGTGGTGGTACCGGTGATGTTGAGGTCCTTGTTGGTGGGCCCCATGGAACCGGCGACAAAGCGCGGCTTGTCCGCCGTGGAATATTGGTCCGCAATCTGGCGCGCCACTTTCGCGGCGGCGAAGTTGAGTTCGTATTCGCGGTCTTCCAGCTTGTTGTCGAACAGCGCGATTCGCGTGCCCCCGAAGGTGTTGGTCTCGATGATGTCCGCGCCGGCTTCCAGATACTGGCGATGGATATCCTGTATGACGTCCGGCCGCGTGACGTTGAGGATTTCCGGGCAGTTCTCCCGCCCCAGGTAATCGGTGTCGATGGAAAGGGGCGCCTGATGGATCATGGTGCCCATGGCCCCGTCGAGGACGAGTACACGTTGTTCCAGGCTGTCGATCAGCGCCTGTTGACGCTCCAGGGGGTTGGTCATAAGGGGGTGTGCCGTTATTAGTTTAACAGGCAGGCCCGCGGACCACAGAAACAGCAAACGAACTCGCCCCACCGTGCCAAGCGCAGATATTGCACTGCGACAAAGAATAGGGGCCCTACAATTGACCACGAGCGCAATACCTCGCACTGCCCGATTCCGCGACGGCCGGGGAATCTGAGAATCTCGTGCACGGTTGCCGCTTCCGCCCCTCGCTCTTCGTCATAACCCTTGGGTGGCAGGCCGGGTCCAGCCTTAGCCTCCCGTACTTGCTCACCCTAGGGTGTTCAAAAGCACCGGAATCTCGATTCCATCGTGTCCTGGCTCACATGTCTGCGGACTTTGGACTCCACCCAGGCGACGCTATGGCGGGTTGATTGCAATCTATGTAGCAGCAGAAGAGGTAGTCCAAAAAAGCTAATGGAGGAATGAGTCATGAAAAACATTGTATGGTGCGGCATCCTTATGGGGGTAACAGGAACACTGTTTGCGCAGGAAACTCCCAGGTTTTCAGTCTCCGCCGGAGCTGGTTTCTCAACGCCCGTCGGCAGAACAGCCAACAAACTTGATACCGGGTGGAATGTCAGGGGTGGCGCCGGCGTTAACTTGTCATCCCATGTGGGAGTTATGGTCGATGTCGGCTACGATTCCCTCGGTATTGCGTCGCCGGTCTTGAATAACTTGGGATTCGGGGGCGGCACCCTGAGCATCTTTTCCGCGACCTTGAACCCCATCGTTCATCTGTTGCCAAGAAGCTCGACCGACATCTACTTGACCGGCGGTGGAGGTTACTTTCGCCAGAGACAGGACTTCACTCAGCCTGGCGTAGCTAATGGGGTTGGCTTCGACCCCTTCTTCGGATTCTATCCGTTTGCCACGCCGGTTAACGTATTGGTTAGCTCCTACTCGGTCAACAAACCCGGGATCGACGCCGGCGCTGGTATCTCGTTCGGTAGGAAGTGGGGAGGAAAGTTTTTTGCCGAAGCCAGGTATAACCGAATTTTCATGGGCAACCGCCACACCGACTATATTCCGGTTTCGTTCGGTTTCCGGCGATAACATCGGGTCTTACTGCGCCGGGGCATAGTAGCCCCGGCGGTAATAAGCTCGCGCAGCGCTGCCCGTAGTGGGCATTAGTGACAGCATGACGCGGTGAAACTTGCCGTCGTTTGCCAACGTGGGCGGCGAGTAACCCAGTATGTATTGGTTCCGCAATTCGCGGGCGATCTGGACGCCGATGTTTGGCAGTTCTTCCAGGCTCCCAATGGGAAACTCACGGCCCCCGGTGCCCAGGGCGACTTCGTCCAACAGACGGGGGCCGTTTCGCTCCTCCCGTGTGTGCTTGATCGAATAATTACGGTCGAATAGCCCCATGACGTACACCTGCAGGTCGGCTTCAACAAGCGTGGCCCTGAGCTGCCGGAGATTGCGGCGGCTAAAGTTCTCGCCGCCGTCGGAGAGGATGACGAGAGCCCTACGCGCGTGGCGCGCATGTTTCATCTGCGAGGTGGCCAGATGAATGGCGTCCAACAGCGCCGTCAATCCGGACGCCTTCGCTCGCGCGATTTCCCCGGCGATCACCGGCCAATCTCGCGTGAACGGAACTTTCAGCCTCGCGCGTCCGTTGAATTCGATAAGAAAGAACTCATCCTCGCGGTTGGCAGACTTGAAGAACGCGGTGGCCGCCGCGCATGCTGTCGCCATCTTGTTCTTCATACTTCCGCTGATATCCAGCAGCACCCCAGCGGAGACCGGGGCGTCATCCTGGGCGAAATGCGTAATCGTCTGCCGGACGCCGTCTTCGAATAACAGGAAGTCTTCCTTCTTTAGCCCGGTAACGGAGGCGCCGGTTGCCGCAATCACGTGAACCGGAATGAGTACGAGCGAAGAGTCCACCCGCAAGACGGGCAGTGTTCCGATGTCCGACGCCTTCTCCCGTGGCTGGACCCGAATGTTTGGTGCGGGCCCCGCTGAAGACGGCTGGAAAGCCAGGGCGATCGCGCAAAATTGTACAACCATGGCAATTCTTGCCGCACAACGAAATCTCTGGAGCATTGCGTGATTCTACTCCACAAATAGGGTGACGGTAGGGGCCACCCAGGGAGGGCCGGCAATGCTCGTGGGTTTACAGCTTTTAACTGAAGGCCGAAAAGCGCGGGCCGCGCGACGCGCCCCATCCATTCCAGCGGTATGCTAGACGTGATGAGACTTACCGTTCCATTCCGTTACGCCGCGGCGTTGCTGATGCTCTGCGCTGCCCTCCCCGTGTCAGCCGACACGCGCTTTCAAGTCCGCCGCATGACTCGTGACGACGTGCCCCTGGGCAAGGGGCAATGCGACATTGTGTTGCAGGTGGATAACGAGGTCGAAGTGTCGGTGCGCGGCGACATGGTCACCATCCGCACCTTTTCGGGGCGCGACGCGCGCGATGACGGCAGCGAATGCAACGCCCCCTTGCCAGACCGCGACATCGAAGGCTTCAACTTTCAATCCGTGGAGAGCCGCAACGAGATGCGCCTGCTGGGGGAACCCTCGCGCCGAAACGGCTTCGCCGCCATCGTGCGCATCCGCGACAGCTCCGGCGGCGAAGGACGCTACCACTTCCGCTTGAGCTGGGCGATGACCGGCAGCGATTACGGCCGCCCCGGCGGCAACGACCGCCAACCCTCGCGCCGGGATGACAATTTCGACCGGCCGCCCGCCGCTTCGGGCTTCAGTTGGAATAACACCGTGAGCTTCCGCGGCAACGGGCGCGGCACGGCAACGATGAACGATTCCGGCGGCATGCGCCTGGGCGAAGTGACCATCGAGATCGACCGCGGCGGCAAGCTGGTGGCATGGTTCCGCAGCGATGGGCGCGGCCGCCCGCTCTCCTTCACCGGCCAGGTTCTGGCCAGTGAAGGCAGCCGATGGAAAGCCGACGTGATGTCCGAAGACCGCCGCCTCCGCGGCCCCATGTGGATCTCCGTGGACGAGCGCCGCCAGGTCAACAGCATCACCCTGGAAGCCACCGACGGACGCGACCGCATGCGCCTGAGCTGGGACCGCCGTTAGGTCCGAACGCTCCGCCTTGTGCATTACCGGAGCAACTCGGACGTGGCGCCGCAACATTCCCCTACCCAGGGGCCCGCCCACATTTGACATTTAGCGACGGCAAAACTTCTTCCCGGTGATAGAATTGACCCCAAGGAGGCACACACTGTGCGCTGTCGGGGGTGGTTATGGGGAAGTCTGGTTTGCGGATTCTCGGGATGGGCCGTGCTCTCAGCCGCCGCGCCGGCGAGCATATTCGGCACCTATTCTAAGCCCGGCGTGCCGGACAGTATTGAGTTGAAATCGGCGGCTGCCGGCCAGGTCGGTGTCGCAATCCGGCTTGTCTATGCGGCCGGACAATCATGCCAGCTCGAGCAAGTGGGCGTGTGGCAGGACCACAAGCTCATTATCAAGGCCGACGGAATAACCGAAGATGAACCCTGCGTGCTGGAACTGACGTTCCGTGGCAGGCAAGTTCGCCTCAAGGATGCGGGCTTGCGCTGCTCCAAGGTCTTTTGCGGGACTCGCGGGACACTCGATGAAGTCAGCCTTCCCAAGCGGGCGGCTGCACCAAAGAAAAGACCAGGTCGCTGAAACAGGAGGAGGAATTCCATGTATCTAAGCGTGAAAATGCGGTTTCGTTCCTTTAACGAGCCTTTTGAGGGCGTGGTCCCCTGGATGTACCAGGACATCAAGGGTCTCATCACGATTGGGGTGGGCAACCTGATCGATCCGATAGCGGCGGCCACGGAGTTGCCGTTTCAATGGAAAAACAAGCCGGGACTAAAAACTCCGGGTATGCCGGCAAGCAAGCCGGACATCGAAGCGGAGTGGAAGAAGATCAAGGGCGATTCGACGCTGGCGTTAAAAGGCCACCGGGCCTGTGAAGCTCTCACCAATCTGGAATTGAGCGACGAGGGCATTAACGCCCTGATCGGCAAACGACTCCAACAAAACGAAGCCTATCTGGTGAAACAGGCGCCGTTCAAGAACTTCGACCAGTGGCCGGCGGATGCGCAAATGGCGCTCTTGAGCATGGCGTGGGCCATGGGTCCTGGCGGTCCGCCGCAGTTCAAGACAATGGCCGCTGGATGCGCAGCGCTGGATTTCGGTAAAGCCGCTGCGAACTGCCGGATCGACGAAACGGGGAATCCCGGAATTGTGCCTCGCAACAAGGCCAATAAGCTCCTGTTCGAGAATGCCGCCGCAGTGGTGGCCGCAACCATGGATTTCTCGGTCCTATACTATCCTTCGATTGCGACGAAGCCCGCGGTCGATACGGCCAACTAAGATTCCATCAAGCCGGGAGAGGGTGAACGCGGATGCAAGCCCCGGAGACCCGCACCTGCTTGAGCGGGGACTCCGGGGCGTTACTGCGAGCCGCCCTACTTCTCTTTCTTCCCCGGCGCGGCTGGCCGCGGTGCGCTGGCCGGCGGGATCACGCCGTTCATCCGCGCGTACACCGCCATCTGCCCGTAGTGGTCGAAGGAGTGCCAGATGGTCAGGTTGGCGATGCCCGCGCGCGCCATCGGCGGCATTCCCGGGAACGGCGCCGGCACCATTTC
>JANYJN010000708.1 GCA_025358475.1 Candidatus Solibacter sp. | reverse complement strand
ATTCGAACTCGATGGCGCGCTCCGCGTTGCCGGCGAAATCGCCCGGCTGGACGCGTAGCGCGCTATAGTCGCGCCACTTGCCGGGATAGCCGATCTTGTTCACCATGGCGTGGAGCTTTTCGAGCGCTTTAGTGCGCGTGGAGTCACCCATCCAGGGGAGCTGGCGCAGGTCGGCGTCCATCGCCCTTTCGATCTCCGTGGCCATGGCCAGCGCCTGTCCCTTCACGTCGCCGGTGAACGTCTTGGCGACGAAGACCTGTCCCAGCGCTTCACCCAGATCCTGGTCCACCAGGCGGACGCAGCGCTTCCATCGCGGTGGCGGCGCCTCCACGCCATGCAAATGCTTGCTAAAGAAATCGAAATCCTCCTGGACGAAAGCGGCGGAGAGATAGGGCGCGCGATTGTGCGCCGCGTGCCAGCGCAGGTACGTCTTCCATTCGGCGAGGGGGCGCGCCTTGAGTTGGCTCTCCACTTCGGCGAAGAACCCAGGCTCAGTGACGTTGACTATGCCCTTGGAGGCGAGGCCGCTGGCCTGCCAGTAGGCCGCCCAGCCGAAGGAGGGCGCCATGGTGGCCAGCTTGGCGCGGGTCATTCTATGGAACTGTTTATAGGGGTCGCGGAGTTCCACCTGTGTCAGCGACGCTTTGGCGAGGGCAGTTTCAATCGCCATGACAGTCTGCGCCTCGGTCTTCGCGGCGGCGGGCGCATCGCCCAGCAGTTCGAACATGCGTGCCACATGCTCCAGGTATTTGGCGCGCGTCTCTTCGCTCTTGGGGTCGGTCTTGGTGTAATAATCGCGATCGGGCAATCCCAGGCCGCCCGCTGTCGCAAAGGCGATCACCTGCTCGGAGTTGGCGAAATCCTGGTTGGATCCGAACCCGAAGATGGGGTTGCTGCGTGCCGACTGCAAGTGGATACCCGCCAGCACGGGCGGCAGGTCTTTAAGTGTGGCGACGCCCGCAATGGCCTCCAGTGTGGATTTGAGCGGCGCCGCGCCAGCCTTTTCCACGGCATTTTCATCCATGCAGGCGCCGAAGAAATCGCCGATCTTCTGCTCATTCGCCGGGCGTCCGGCTGTGGGCTTGGCGGCTTGCTCCAGCACTCCCCAGAGGAATTGCAGATTCTCCTGCGCCAGCTTGCCGTAAACGCTCCAGTGCGCCTGGTCGGGCGGAATCGGATTCAACTGGTTCCAGTGACCGCAGGAGTAGCGCCAGAGATCGACGCAGGGGTCCACCCCGCGATCGATGAAGGCGGGTTCCAGGCTGGGGGTGTAAGGCAGCGAGGCGAGCGGACGATCCTGCGCGCAGAGCACCGCCGTAACCAGCGCCATGGCGAGAGAGAGCTTCATTCCCCGCAGGGTATCACACCCCAGGGGTGCGCCTGCTTGGCTGCCGTTAAGGGGTTGGTGTTGGACCCAGGCACGGCTCTTGATCCATAGATAGGCTACCCCTGTCGGGGCTCCGATTGGCGCCGCGGCAACTTCAATCGGAGCCCCGGCCGTCAGGGAGCGATTTGCACCCGCCGGAAATTCACGCGCTCGATGGGGCCCACGCCGAACACGAACATTGCAGCGCCCGCCAGGGCGAATCCGGCGGCCACCACGAAGGCCAGGTAAAACTCGCCGGTGCGGTCCACCACGACCCCCGTCAACCAGGGGGCCAGCACTCCAGCGAGGTTGCCGAAGCCGTTTTGAAAGCTGGTCCACCTGCCGGCGGCCCGCGGTCCGGCCAGCGACTGCGTAATCGCGAAGAGATTCGACGTGTAGATGCCAAAGGAAATGCACGCCAGCGTCAACAAGCCGAGTGCCAGGCTTGGATCGCGGACCAGCACCACCGGAATCAGGATGGTGGCGAACGTCAGGCCGGTTCCCGCGAAGCCCTTGCGCACCCGGGTCGGAGAACCGCCGCGCGCAATCATACGGTCGCTCAGCCAGCCGGAAAACACGCACGAAACCCCGATCGCCAGGAACGGCAGCCAGCCGAATAGCGCCATCTTCGCTTTTGGAAAGTGGCGTTCCTTTTCCAGGTATGCCGGCAGCCAGGTGATCAGGAAGTACCAATAGTAGTTGCCGCAGAAGAGGCCGAGCGCGGTGAACCATGCGGACCGCTCGCTCAGAATCGCGACGATGGAAGGGACTTCGGAAGCATCCTCGCGCGACGCCACACGCTTTCCACGCGGCATCCATGCGGCCCACGGCACCAGCCACAACAGGCTCCCCACGCCGAGGATGACGAAGAAAACGCGCCATCCCACTTGAGACACCAGCAGGCCGCCGATCAGGATGCCCAACGCCGGCCCCACCTTGGTGCCCGAGTCTATGATTGCGTTGGCGAGCCCGCGATGATGCTCCGGATACTCGTTGGCTAGAATCCGCGAATAGGCCGGGTAGCTCACCGATTCGCCGATGCCCAACAGCAGGCGCAGGGCGAAGATCACCACGAACGTGGTGGCCGTGCCGGTCATCGCTGTGGCGCCGGACCAGAGTAAGAACCCGCACCCGAGCACCCAGCCGACGTGGAACCGGCCCACCACCCAACCCGCGAGAAAACTCAGTTGGCAGAGCGCGTACGACGCAAAGAAGGCCGATTGCAGCGCGCCTACCTGGGTATTGGTCAAATGCAATTCGCGCTGGATATCGGTGGCGGCGACGGAAAGGGTGGTGCGGTCGATGTAGTTGATCAAGGCGGAAAGAAGGAGAAGGATGAGGACGCGCCATTCCTTGCCGGAGAGTGCCGTGCGCGCAATTGCCTGCGGTGCAGTCATCCGAGCCATTCTATACCCTGCACCAAACCGAGGCCGGGACCGAGTGTGATATCTTTGCCCTGACAAGGAGGAAGTCCCATGGAACGAAAGCAGGCGAGCGATTTTCCCCAGGAGCTGCTGAATCTGTTTGACCGCTATGTTCACGGCGAGATCGACCGCCGCGACTTCCTGGATGGCGCGAAGAAGTTCGCGGTGGGCGGCGTGACCGCCACGGCGATCTGGGAGAGTTTGCGGCCGAATTACGCGTGGGCGCAACAGGTGCCGAAAGACGATAGCCGCGTCAGGACGGAGTATGCCACGGTACCGTCACCAGAGGGCAACGGCAGTATACGCGGCTATCTGGTGCGGCCCGCGAAGGCCGCTGGAAAGCTGCCCTGCGTGCTGGTGGTGCATGAGAATCGCGGTCTGAACCCATATATTGAGGACGTGGCGCGGCGCTTGGGCACGGCGAATTTCCTGGCGTTCGCTCCCGATGGGTTGACCAGCGTGGGCGGCTATCCGGGTGATGACGAGAAAGGCGGCGCCGCGTTCAGCAAGGTGGACCGGGCGAAGATGACGGAAGATTTCGTGGCGGCGGCGCGCTGGCTGAAGGCGCGGAGCGACTGCACGGGAAAGATCGGAGTGGTGGGTTTCTGCTTCGGCGGGGGTATCGCCAATACGCTTGCGGTCCGCATGGGTAGCGACCTCGGAGCGGCGGTTCCATTCTATGGCGGGCAGCCACCGGCCGCGGATGCCGCCAGAATCAAGGCGCCGCTACTTTTGCACTACGCCTCGCTGGATACGCGCGTGACCGGCGGATGGCCCGCGTATGAGGAAGCCCTGAAGGCTAACAAGGTGACCTACACGGGATACATTTACGAAGGCACCAATCACGGTTTCCACAACGATACGACGCCGCGCTACGACGAGAAAGCGGCCAAACTGGCTTGGGAACGCACGCTGGAGTTCTTCAATAAGTATTTGAGATAGGTGGGGTCAAGCTCGGCTTTGTGAATCCGATTCGAAGCTCCGGCCATTTGCCGGGGCCGCGTGGACAGTTAGGCTATAGTGAAAGGCATGTCGCACCGTACCTGCGCACTCGTGCTGGCAATCGCCGGCGCGACCGCCGCCGGTCAAACACTGACGCCCGCGGAGCGCAGCGCTAACATTCAAGCCTTCGAGAAGGTCTGGACCACGGTGGGCGACAAACACTGGGATCCCAAGCTCGGCGGTCTGGATTGGCAGGCCGTGCACGACGAACTGCGTCCCAAAATGGAAGCCGCGAAAACCGCCGGCGAGGCGCGCGAAATCCTCAACGACATGGTGGGACGGCTGAAGCAGACCCACTTCGGCATTTTTCCCGGAAGCGTCTACCACGACCTGGACGCCTCCTCGGGAGAGCTGGAGAAGGGCGCCGGCGACGCCACGCCCGGCATCGACCTGCGCATTCTGGAGGGTCACGCCATCGTCACGGATATCGACGGCGGATCTCCGGCGGCGGCCAAAGGCGTCAAACGCGGGTGGGAGATTCTGAGGATTGGGGATACCGAAATCCCTCCAATGGTGGCGCGGATCAAGGAACAATTCACAGACTCCACCCTGCTGGATCTGCGGCTGAGCCGGAGCGTGCTGTCCCGCCTACAAGGCAGCGCCGGTTCCACCGTCTCCGTGGAATTTCTGGATGGCGCCGACCGCAAGATCTCTATCGGCCTGGACCGCGCGAGGCCCCGCGGCAAGATCGCGCGCCTCGGCAATTTGCCCCCGATGCCCGCCTGGAGCGAGTGGCGCAGGCTGCCGCAAGATGTCGGATACGTGCGATTCAATATCTTCCTCGATCCCGACGGGCTCGCCAAGACCATGGAAGAAGCCATCAAGGGATGCCGGGACTGCCGGGGCTTCGTTCTCGATCTTCGAGGCAACCCGGGCGGCATCGGCGGCCTGGCGATGGGAGTCGCCGGATGGTTCACGGATCAATCCGGCTTGCGGTTGGGCACCGAGTACCTGCGCGGCCTCACCATCAAGTTCGTGATCTTTCCGCGCGCCGAACCCTTTCGCGGACCGCTGGCCGTGCTGATGGACGGCTGCTCCGCTTCCACGTCGGAGATCCTGGCGGGTGGATTGAAAGATATCCATCGCGCCCGCCTCTTCGGCACACGGACCGCGGCCGCCGCGCTGCCCTCCGTGATCGAACGCCTGCCTAACGGAGACGGATTTCAGTACGCCATTGCCAACTACATTTCGCAGGGCGGCAAACCGCTGGAAGGGATCGGCGCGATTCCGGACGAAGAAATCCGCGCCACGCGGCGGCAGCTCCTCGAAGGTAAAGATTCCGCTCTCGACGCCGCCGTCGAGTGGATCCAAAAACAGAAACTATGAGGTATATGACGATAAACCACTGTTTTGATCGCTTCAGCCTGAAAATCGCCCTCGCGCTGGCTTTCGCCGGCATCCTGGCCGCCGCTGATTTACCCAAAGGCGAAACGCTGCTCGATAAGTACGTCGAGGTCACGGGCGGCAAAGCCGCCTACTCTAAGATCCACGGTCAGATGATGACCGGCACCATGGAATTCCCGGCGATGGGGCTCAAAGGCACATTGACTATCTACTCCGCCGAACCCGACAAGCAGTATTTCGAAGTCGCCCTCGACGGCGTCGGCAAGATGCAGGAGGGATCCAATGGCGACGTCGCCTGGGCTAATTCCGCCATGCAAGGTCCCCGGCTCAAGGAAGGCGCTGAAAAGGCCGAGAGTTTTCTGAAGGCCAAGTTCAATCCCGACCTGAAGTGGCGCGACCTATACAAGACCGTCGAGACCGTGGGGGTGGAGACGGTGGAAGGCAAGGAGTGTTATAAGGTGATGGCCACGCCGAAAATCGGCAACCCGGCCACGCGCTGGTACGACAAGGATTCGAACCTGCTGGTCAAGATGTCGTCGATTACCGTGAGCCCCGCGGGCGATATCCAAACCGATATGACACTCAGCGATTATCGCAAGGAAGGCGGCATCCTGATGCCGCATAAGATGAATTTGAAGGCCGGCCCCATGGAATTCGCCATGACGATCGATTCCGTGCAGATCAATCCCGAGATTCCTAAGGACAGGTTCGAGATTCCCGACGAGGTCAAGGCGCTATCTAAGAAGGCTCAGTAGGCGGGCCTAACTCGTCTCTGTCGCGAAACTACCGTGCGTCGGAGAAGCAACCGCTCCAGACCCGGAGGGTACTTCGGTCGCAGCTCCGATGGTCTTGTTGACACTAACTCACTGCCTTCTGGTGAAACTTCTTCAGCCCTAAATACAGCAGCCCGAGATCGATGGCCGCCAGTGCGCCAATCACCAGCAGCGTATTCATATGCGGCACCTGGGGGACCAGCGCGCCGCGCAGTCCCTCGCTGGCATATACCAGCGGGTTCACCAGCACCGCCATGTGCAAAATGGGGAACGATTCCAGCGCGCTCCACGGATAGTAGGCGCAGCCGAACATTATCATGGGTGCCAGTACCAGGCTGAACATCAGGCCGATCTGGGTTTGCCCCACGCTGCAACCGAGCACGAGCCCTCCCAGCGACGAGAACAGCGCCACCAGGAGCGCCACCACCAGGAACTCGAACGGTTTGCCGAAATCCAGCTTCACCCCCGACCCCATGATCAGCCACGCGGCTGGAATTACTACCAGCCCCGCCACCATCGCCTGAATCATCCCGGCCACCACCTTTTCGACCGCCAGCCAGCCGATCTCGATGGGCGCCAGCAGGCGGTCCTCTATTTCGCGGGAGAATTGAAACTCCGTAATCAGCGGCAAAGCCACGGCCTGCACTCCGGCCAGCACCATGCTGATCGCCATGATGCCCGGCAGCAGCATGTTCTTATAGGAGGCGGGCATGATCCCGCTGGTGGTCATCACCTTGCCGAATACGAACGTGAACAACAGCGGCTGCAGCAGATTCTGCAGCAGCGTGGGCAACAGATTGCGGCGCGCCACGTGTCCGTCGCGCGCGAGCAGGGCGTAAAACGTTTTCCAGTTCAATCTCGCAAGCTCCTTCCGGTGTGATGCAAGAACAGCGTCTCCAGGCTGGGCTCGGCAATGTGCACGTCGCGCAGTTCGAAGCCCGCCGCCTGCGCCGTGTTGACGATGGGCCCCATCAGCGGGCCGCCCCGGTCGGCATACACGTCTACCGATGCCGGGTCGACCGATCGTACCTGCGTCACGCCGGGCAACTTCTGTAAATCGGCGAGCAGTTCTTCGGTGACACGCCCGAAGCGCAGGCGCAGCAGGTAGCCGCCGGGAATCGCGGCCTTCAGCTCCGCCGGCGTGCCCTGGGCAATGATGCGGCCGTGATCGATGATCGCCAGGCGGTTGCACAGAGCGTCGGCCTCGTCCATATAGTGCGTGGTAATCACGATCGTCTTGCCGAGGCGGTTGTAGTTGCGAATGATCTCCCACAGCAGCAGGCGCGTCTGCGGGTCGAGCCCGGCGCTGGGCTCGTCCAGAAACAGCACTTCGGGATCATGCATCATGGCGCGCGCGATGGACAGGCGCTGCATCATGCCGCCGGAAAAGGTGCGCACCATGTGGGTGGCGCGATCCGTCAGCTTGAACCTTTCCAGCAGCTCGTCGGCGCGCCGCTCCCGGTCGCGCGTGCCCTGCCCGAAGTAGGCTCCGTGAAAAGTCAGGATTTCGCGCGCGGTGAGCGCAAAATCCAGATTGGGGCGCTGCGGCACCACCCCGATCAGCCGCTTGGCTTCCACTTGCTGCCGCCACACATCGAATTCGCCGATAAAAGCTCTTCCGCTGGTGGGTTGCGTGCGCGTGGTCAGAACTCCGATGGTGGTCGATTTCCCAGCGCCGTTGGGACCCAGCAGCCCGAAAACTTCCCCCGCCCCGATTTCGAGGGAGACCCCATCCAGCGCCACCAGATCGAATTTCCGTGGCGCCTTCTCTTTGCCGCCGGGGCGAACCGCCGCGAAGGAAAAGCCCGTGCCGCCGCCCGCCATCGGCGGTGGAGTGTCGTAGACCTTGCGCAGATTTTCGATACGAATGCCGATTCCCATGGCTGCCGGCTACCTGGCTACGCGGGCGGCGAAAGGGGCCGCGCCCACCGCCGCCAGAACGAATAGAGCGCATAGTGCGAATCCGCGGATAGTCATGGAAAACTCCTGTCCAAGTATTATACCGGCGGCGTCAACAGGGCACCGCATGCAACGGAATTGTAATCGGCGGGGCACGCGGTGGACGCGCCTAGCCCACGTGCTTAACGCCGGCTTTGCCGGCCCGGAGAATTTCTTCTTCGATTTGCCGGTTGACGTTGCCGCCGGAGAACTCGGCCGCCACGCGGATGGCGTTCTTGATGGCGTTGGCGTTGGAAGATCCGTGCCCGATGATGCAACCGCCGCGCACGCCCAAGAGCGGTGCGCCGCCATATTCGGAATGGTCCAGGCGTTTTTTGAAACTGCCGAGCGCGCTCTTGGAAAACGCGTACCCGATCTTGCCGCTGATGGTTGCTTCCAGCGATTCCCGCAGCAGTTTCTTAAACATGTCCACCAACCCCTCGCTCACCTTGAGCGCCACGTTGCCGGTGAAGCCGTCGCACACGATCACGTCCACGTTGCCGGCGTAGACTTCGCCGCCTTCCACGTTGCCGATGAAGTTGATATGCAGGCTCTTGAGCAGGGGCCAGGCGGCGCGCGTGAGGTCGTTGCCCTTGTGCTCTTCTTCCCCGATGGAGAGGATTCCCACGCGCGGTTGGGGGCGATGCAGAATGTTGCGGGAATAGATCTCGCCCATGATGGCGAACTGCGCCAGCATTTCCGGGGTGCAATCCACGTTGGCGCCCACATCCACCAGCACCACCGGGGTACCGAGCATAGTCGGGAAGACGCCGAGCAGCGCGGGACGTTCCACGCCCGGCACCACGCCTTGCACCATTTTGGCGGTGGCCATGATGGCGCCGGTGTTGCCGGCGGACACGAAGCCCTGGGCGTGCCCGTCGCGTACCAGCCGCGAGGCGACGCGCATAGAGCTATCCCGTTTAGACCGCACCGCTTTGGCGGCGCTGTCTTCCATGGTCACGCGTTCGCTGGCGTGAACAATCTCGATGGGAAGCTCGCGGTAACCTTCGTGCTGTTCCAGTTCCCGACGGACCGCGTCCTGCTGGCCCACCAGGATGACTTTCACGCCCAAACTCCCGGCGGCTCGAACCGCCCCTTCCACTTCAGCTTTGGGGGCGTGGTCTCCGCCCATTGCATCCAGCGCAATGGTCAGCATGTTGGGGCGGGGTTACTCCGCGGCCACTTCGACAACTTCACGACCCTTATACTGGCCGCACTTCGGACAGATGCGGTGGGGAAGTTTGGGCTCGTGGCAGTTGGGGCACTCCGAGAGACCGGATGCTTTCAGGGCATCGTGCGCGCGGCGGGTGCTTGTCCGCTGATGGGAGTGTCTACGTTTGGGATTCGGCATATCTCTACCTCAACAAATCTCGTCCAGCTACTGCCCTTTGCCAGGGCTTCACAATATTCAGAGTTCCAGATTACGGAGCGCGCCCCACCGGTCGTCCACCGCTGGTTTACAATCGCACGCGGTCTCGTTGCGGTTCCTGCCGCAACCGGGGCAGATTCCTTTACACGACTCGCGGCACACCCGCTGCATCGGCAACGCCAACAGGACTTGCTCCCGGAGGATATCCTCCAGTTCCAGGCCGTCCTCGTAAAATCCAATTTCCGCTTCGCCAGCGTCGATCTTCACCTCTTCCTCTTCCGGGACATCCGAGGCGGGCCGATAGTACAAATCGAATTCAGCTTCCAGCGGAAAGCGAGTACGCGCCAGACAACGGTCGCACTGCGCCACCATTTCCACGGTGTAACTCCCCCGGACGCGCATTTGCCCGCCCGATTCCGGCAGCAACTCGGCCGAACCGGTGGCGTGCAACGGGGAGCCTTGCTCCAGGTCTCCACCAGCAAACTCAATCTGCCCGGACTCGAAAACTTTGTCGAAGCCGATCTTACGCAGCTCCAACTCTTTGACACTAAGGAACATGAGGGAAACCTGAATGGCCGGGCAGAACCCCTACATTATAGCAGAGCCCAATGGGTGTTCC
>JANYJN010000693.1 GCA_025358475.1 Candidatus Solibacter sp. | reverse complement strand
CATCCGAGCGCAGCCCGGACTCCATTCCCCGCTTTGTACTAAGCTGGCGATTGTGAAATACACCCTCGCGCTCGCCTCTTTCGTCTGCGCCGCGGCCTCCGCAGCCGTCCTGCCGCCGTACGAGCTGGAGTGCGAAGCCCGCCGCAACCCCGTCGGTATCGACGCCCCCCAACCCCGCCTCTCCTGGAAGTTACGCGCTGAAGAACAGGCGGCCTACCAGCTCCAGGCCGGCGCTTCCCCCGCCGCCACCGGCCTCTGGGACTCCGGCCGCATCCCCTCCGCCGACACCGCGGGGATGGTTTACTCCGGTCCCAAGCTGGAGAGTTTTCGCCGCTACTGGTGGCGCGTCCGCGTGTGGAACGCCGCGGGCGAGCCCTCACCGTGGAGCGACGCCGCCGAGTGGACCCAAGTCCCCGCCGATGCGCGCGGCTGGAAGGGCGGTTGGATCGCCCATCCCGATCACGCGCTCCGCTCCGGCCCCCTGCCCATCTTCCGCCAGGAACTCGTCGTGGACAAACCGCTGCGCCGTGCCATCGCCCTCGTTTCTGGCGCCGGCTTCCACGAACTCCGCATCAACGGGCAGAAGGTAGGCGACCATGTCCTCGCCCCCGCCTGGAGCAACTTCCGCGCCACCGTCTACTACGAGAGCTTCGACGTCACCGCGCTGCTCTCTAACGGCCCCAACGCCATCGGCGTCCTGCTCGGCAACGGCTTCTATAACGTCGCCGGCGGCCGCTACGCCAAGTTCACCGGCTCTTTCGGCCAGCCTCGCGTGCGCCTTCACCTCCACTGGGAATACGCCGACGGCACCGTCGCCGACCTCGCCACCGACGCCACCTGGCGCGTCACCGGCGGCCCCATCACCTTCTCCTGCATCTATGGCGGCGAGGATTACGACGCGCGCCGCGAGCCCGCCGGCTGGGACCGTCCCGGCTTCGACGATTCCGCCTGGCGCCGCGCCTCCCCCATCGAAGCGCCCGGCGGTGAACTCCGTGCCCAGTCCAGCCCGCCCATCCGTGTGCAGCAAACGTTTCGCCCCATCAAGGTCACCCAGCCGAAGCCCGGGGTGGCGGTCTACGACCTCGGCCAGAATTTCGCCGGCTGGCCGCGCATCACCGCATCCGGCGCCGCCGGCGCCCAGATCCGCATGACGCCCGGGGAACTGCTCGATTCCGCCGGCCTCGTCTCCCAACACTCCTCCGGCGGTCCGATGTCATTCAACTACACCCTGCGCGGCGGCGGTGAGGAGACCTGGTCGCCTCGTTTTTCCTATTACGGCTTTCGCTACGTGCAGGTGGAAGGCGCCGCCGCCCTGCGTTCCCTCGAGGGCCAGTTCGTCCACCTCGACGCCCGCCGCACCGGCGAGTTCTCCTGTTCCAATGACCGCCTCAACAAGATCCACGCGCTCATCGACGCCGCCGTGCGCAGCAACCTCCAGCACTCGCTTACCGATTGCCCTCATCGCGAAAAACTCGGCTGGCTCGAACAGTTCCACCTCATGGGCCCCGCCTTGCTCTACGATTGGGACCTGCGCTCTTACCTCCCCAAAATCGTCCGCGACATGCGCGAGGCGCAAACCGTCGATGGCCTGGTGCCCGATATCGCCCCCGAGTACGTCGTCTTCGGCGGCGGCTTCCGCGATTCCCCGGAGTGGGGAAGCACCGCCTTCCAGTTGCCCTGGCTCGCCTGGCAGATCTACGGCGATCGCCAAACGCTGGCCGACGGCTATCGCACCATGCAGGCTTATGACCACTACCTCAATGGCAAACTCCAGGACGGCCTGCTAACTTACGGCCTCGGCGATTGGTACGACATAGGGCCGCGGGCTCCAGGTTACGGGCAACTTACTCCCCAGGGTGTTACCGCCAGCGCCCTCTACTGGAGTGACCTTAAGGTCATGGAAAACACCGCGCGCGTCCTGGGCTTTCCCGCCGGCGCCACCAACGCCGCCGCTGACGCCGATCGTCTCGCCGGCGCGTTCGAGAAGGCCTACGGGAGAGCCGGAAGCTATGCCACCGGCAGCCAGACTTCCCTCGCCATGCCGCTCGCGCTCGGCCTGGCGCCCGCCGCCGCCCGGTCGGGCCTCGTTGAAAAGCTAGTCGCCGATATTCGCGCCCATGGCAATCACACCACCGCCGGCGATATCGGCTATCGCTACGTCCTGCGCGCCCTCATGGAGGCCGGCCGCGGCGACGTGGTTTATGACATGGCCGTCGAAGATACCGCCCCCAGCTACGCCGGACAGATCGCCCGCGGCGCCACCTCGCTCACCGAGGCCTGGGACGCCAATCCCAACAGCTCGCAGAATCACCTCATGCTCGGTCACATCGAAGAGTGGTTCTACGCCGGCCTCGCCGGCATACGCCCGCAAGACCCCGGACTGCGCCACATCGAGATCCGTCCGCAACCCGTTGGCGACCTGCGCTGGGTCAAATCCCGGTGGGAGACCTTCCGCGGCCCCGTCGCGGTGGAGTGGCAGCGCGACGGACGAAATTTCCATCTGCAAGTGACCCTGCCGCCTGGAATAACTGCCGCCGTCTATCTGCCCGGCGCCGCCGCCCCATCAATGATTGCGCCCGGCAAAAGCGCCTTCCATTCCCTGCTCCCCTGACTGCAACATGACCCCAGTGGGATAAGCCTCCGGCTTGTTTATCCGAGCGCGGCTCGGACAAATCTTCCCGATGGGACACGC
>JANYJN010000627.1 GCA_025358475.1 Candidatus Solibacter sp. | reverse complement strand
CTTTCCCTGGAAGTCTTCGACTTCAGCGCGGGCGCCGATAAAATCGCACAGGAGTCTCTCAAGTACATTCAATCGGAGATCGCCAAGCTGGGGTGATCGAAGAAGGAGAACCATGCGTTTTCGTTCGTTGTTGACGATATTGGCAGTGTGTGTGGCAGCCAGCGCACAACCCCCGCAAGGGGACACTCAGCCGCCGCCAAGAAGGCAGCGGCCTACTCATGAGCATCCGGACGGAAGCCGACTCCGCTTCAGACGGCCATGCCAAAGACCTCGCTCAAGGTCGAAGAGCATAAGCTCTGGAAAGCCAAGTTCCCGGCCGTTGATGTTCACTTCCATGGCGGGTTCCTGCGCACGCCGGCGGACTACCAGAAGCTGATCTCGATCATGGATTAGGTGGGCGTTGCCATGCTGGTGAATCTGGACGGAGCATCGGAGGGTGCGCCCCTGCACGGCCGCTGGAAGATCTACGGTAGTCTGGTTCCGGATTCCGTAATCCGCAAGATCTACTATCAGAATGCCATGCGGTATTTTCCGGCAGCCAAAGCTGCCATGCCGAAGCACCTGGCCGCCCGGCATTGAGTAAAGTGGCGCGGACCTCCCGGTCTGTGTTAGCCCTCATAACTGTGCTTGACCACATGCGCCTGCCTGAGCCCAGCCTGACCTTCGAGAAAACGGCAGACCTGATGCGATGGGCGCGCGTCAAGCTTCAGCCTGCCGGAATCTCATAGCGGTCGAATCTTCAGATTCTTGAACCACACCGCGGCCCCATGGTGCTGCAGCGATAGAGGGCCGGTCGGCTTGGCCTGGATCAACATGTCCCGGATAGTAGGAGCGTTCGCCCACCGTTTGGCTGAGCCCGCATGGGCCTGATCCGAATTCAGTGAACCATCAAGCACCATGACGCCGTTGATCCAGTGCTCGAAGTGGTCGCCTTTTACCACCAGTCGCCCGTCATTCCACTCGCCGGGCGGATGGGACGCTTTGGTCCGCGGCGGAATCATCGCGTAGAGAGCGCCAACTTCGTGAACTCCGCCGTCGCCTCCGCCCATGCCGCCCAAATTGTCGATCAACTGGAACTCAAACGAGACGGTGTACTCTTGCCCGGTCGCATTGGGGGCCATTTTCGCGCGGTCGGAAACCGGTGAAGTCATTTCGCGCTGGAGCGTGACTTCGAAGCCGGCCTTCCGGTCCACCTTCGAATTATCCGTGAAGATGACCTGCTGAATCCTGTATTTCACCCCGGTATTCCCGCGTGCGGAGATGCGCCAGTCGAATTTCAGCTCGAAGTCGCCGTAGGACTCCTTGGTGATCAGGTCCTCGGTGATCCGCGGCTCGGGGGCTGTTTTCAAACACCCGTCCTCGATTACCCAGGAATCCCCTGGCGGCGTCTCGCTCGCGGGGTTGCGCCAACCGTTCATGGTATGGCCGTCGAACAGGAGTTTGAATCCGGCCTGCTTCTCGGTCGGCGTGAGGGTATTTTCGGCAGCCCAAGCCGACAGGCAGGCAAACACAATCAAAATTGGGGTTTTCATCGTTCGGTTCATAGCAGTACGGTAGCTCCTAAGCCAGTTTCGGCACGATATACGGGGCGCGGTAGCGCGGGCGCGTAAGCAGGGCGCTGGCTTCCGCGTCCGCCGCAGCCATCAGAAAATGCCTCCGATTCATCAACCTTCTCCTTTCTTCAGGATACGCCCTGAGTGCATCATACTAGACGCTCATACTATGCAGCGATTCCGCAACCAAGTTCTTTAGCCCAGTCAAATCATCCGATTTCATTGATGATTTAGCCTGATTCGAGCGGAGAGCAGAATCGTGTTGTGTTTTTGCTCTTGTTGCTCATTCGAATCTTGTATAATGTCTGGTACAAGATATGGCCGAGCCATTTATCCGCGCCAAACTTTCTGCTGCCGAACGCAACTTCCGTTCCCGCATTGCCCAACTAGCCTCGGGCCAGTGGTTTCTTCGCGGCACGCTCTCCGAACGTTCCACCAAGTGCGGCAAACCCAACTGCCATTGCGCCAACGGCGAGTTGCACCAGTCGGTGTACCTGGTGCAAAGTCATGCTGGCAAGTTGCGCCAGATTTGCGTCCCCAAGCCATGGCGCCAGCGAGTGCGCCAAGCCGTTAAGGACTACCAGGAGGTGCAGCGCCTCATTGAGAAAGTCTCCGAACTGGAATGGAAACGTCTCCAGGAGAGGAAGCCCTAACTTGCTTCGGCGCCTGATCGCATACTCAGATAAGGTGTTCCATCTCTCCGTCTTGCGCATTGCCTCCATCACCGACCGCAGGCCGGAGCCGCGCATCTTCACGGCTGCTGGTGACCGGCGCGCCTCTCGGACGCCAACCCCTGCGGATGCCCTTGGATCATGAAGTGCACCGCCGCGGGGAAGATGAAGTCGCCACCGCCGTGCGTTTGCTGGAGCGCGTGCCCGTCCTATATCCACGCGCTTTCGATTTAGTGCTGGCCGACGCGCTCTACGCTGAGGCCCCCTTCTTCAAATTCTTGCTGGCGCACCGCAATCACGAGTTGGTAGTCTTCAAGGATGAACGTCGGAATCTCTATCAAGATGCCGCCGGGCTGTTCGATTCGGAGCCGCCCACTAGCGGAACCTTTTGATCGCGGGATGGCCAGTGGTGGGACTTGGGCGACCTGCTTTCCTGGCCGGAGGTGAAGGTTCCCGTACGGCTCATTCGTTCGTGGGAAACCTATTCGGTACGCCGCCGAGCCCTGTTTCGCGGAACTTCCGAAACGGCTACATACTATGACGCTGCCTTGTTTTTCCGGGGGAATGGGTGCATACTGGACCCGTTTAGAGCTGCAGGAGTCAAATACATCAGGCAGATCGGATATGAAAAGAAGACTATCCTTAAGTGTGTTCCTGTGCTTGGCCATGTCTGGGGTGCTCGGCACAATGAATCAGGCGCAGGCCCAAGCCCTTTACGGATCGGTTGTCGGCAACGTAAAGGACTCCAGCGAGGCCGTCGTTGCCGGAGTGAGCATCACGCTCACGAACCTGGAGACAAAGCAATCGCGCGCGGGCACCAGCACCGAAACGGGGAGCTACTCCTTCGCGACGGTTTCGCCGGGAACCTATGAGATAAAAATTAGCAAGGAGGGATTCACCGCCTACACGCGAAGCGGCGTAACCGTGGCGGCCAACGACACGGCGCGCGTGGACATCACGCTGAACGTCGGTGGAGTGTCGGAATCCGTAACCGTTACCGGCGCGGCGGCGTTATTGCAGACCGACCGGGCTGAGGTCCGCACCGATATCAGCGCGAACCAGTTGTCGAACATGCCCATGTCGGTCGGGCGGAACTACCAGACCCTGTTCGTCACCCTGCCCGGTTTTGGCGGCGTCCAGTCGAGCTACAACTCGACCCCCTCCAACCCATCGAAGGCGCTGGTTTTCAACGTGAACGGCGCCAGTTTCAACATCAACAACACGAAAATCGACGGCGCCCAGTCGATTAACGTGTGGTTGCCGCACGAATCGGCCTACGTGCCCACCCTGGAAGCCATCGAGATGGTGAACGTGGTGAGCGGTAGTTTCGATGCGGAAACCGGCCTGGCCGGCGGCGCGGCGATCTATGTGTCTAGCAAGAGCGGCACCAACCAACTGCATGGAGCGGTGTTTGAAAGCCACAACAACCAGCACCTGAACGGCCGGCCTTTCTTCCTGCCATGGAATCAGTCGAAGCCGAAGTTTGTCTACAACGATTTCGGCGGCGCCGTCGGCGGGCGGATTATTAAAGAGAAGCTCTTCTTCTTCGGGAGCTACGAAGGCACCGACAATCGTGAGAGCGCCTTCTATCTCGCCACTGTGCCCACCGCCGCCATCAAGAGCGGAAACATGCAAGGCCAA
>JANYJN010000603.1 GCA_025358475.1 Candidatus Solibacter sp. | reverse complement strand
CCGGGAGTTGGAAAGTCTTCCGGTACCAGGCGATTCCAGCCGGCAGAAAAGCCGTACCGGCCGCGTTTTTCGGGCTGTAGGGACCTTCGATGGACCAGTCGTGCGGCAGCTCCACCGGGCGCCAATCCTTATCGGCGAGGGCCGACAATTGGCCCCCGACGACATCGCCCAAATGAAACCGCCACCCGTTATCGAAGAGCCGCCGCTCCCGAGGCGCTTGCGCGTAGCCCGGCGCAACGGCCAGCAACAGCGCACTCAGCGCTGCGGTCCGAAGGATTCTGTGAGTATTCACGTGCGGTTCTCCTTGCGCGCCAGATCTCCAATACTGAGGCTCGCATAATACAGTAAACCACCCAGTTGACAGACGAAAGCGTCTGTCCCACGTGCCTTGTGGCGCAGGCGGTTTCGCCTGCGCGGCACCATTCTCAATACGTAGCCAGCGACACGCGCAGCACCAGGGGCTCGCCGCGGAAGTTCAGGCCCCAATCGGTCTCGTCGCCATTCCAGATGCGCAGGAACTTGAAGACGCCGTTCTCATAGACGCCCTCTTCCACGCGCAGGAACTGGCGGTACTTGCCGGCATCGGCGGGGCGGAAATCCACGCGGGTGTAGAACCCGGCCACCAGGAACTGGTTGTCTTTGAGCTGGGCCACCAGGATGCGCCCAATTGGTTCGGCGTTCCCCTCGGCGCGGCCGTTACGGGCGGCGCCGTACGACACCATCGCGTTCCACGCTCCGAACGCCAGAGTGTGCGAAACTTCGCCCTTCTTCTCGGCCACGGCCTGAAGCTTGCCTTCGAAATTGAGGCGCGCGATCTCGCGCTGCATCGGCGCGATCAACTTATAGTTCAGCGCCCACGGGGCCAGGGACTCCGGCGTGTTGCGAGGGTTGGTGTAGTCCAAGCCGAAGGGCGAGAAGCCAATAGCCTGAAGGCCCAGCGCGGAAAAGAAAAAGCGGGCAAGGCCCGGTCCGCCGCCTGTCTCGGGCACGAACAGGGCGTTATCGTCGCGGTGATAGAGTTCCAGCACTTTCAAATACGCGGCGGGGTCGTCCTGGTAAATATCGGGCGCCACCAGATCGAGAGCCGGCGCCGCCACTTTCCAGATGGGGATCACATTGTCGGTGGGGCCGCCGGCCTCGTAACTGCCAGGCGCCCCCGGCTTGAGCGGGTCGCGCAATGCGGCGTTGGCGTACAGCGGCAGCGGATAGACGGCCTTCCCGGCAGCGGCCACCTCCCCGACATATTTGGCGACCGCCCAGGCGTGGAAGTTGACCTCGGCTTCCAGCCGGAAGGCTTCGTGCCAGTTCGCGGTGGGCGAAGCGGGCTTCACTTGCATCGCCGCGAGCACGTCGGCCGGGACAGCCGATTCGAAGAGCTTCTGCGCGGCGGGCGAGTAGTCGCGGACGCTGCCCCAGGTGCCCGGCTCGTTCTCCACTTGCACCATGATTACGGTGCGTTGCGGGTCGGCCGCCTTGAGGTATCGCATGAAGGCGGTGAACGCCGTCTTGTCGGCTTCCAGGGAGGCGGCGGCGAACGGCGACGGCGAGTCCGCCGGGTGACCGTTCTTGTCGATCACGTGCGGGTAGCGGTCGGGGGCCAATTTCATCCACTCCGGCATGTAATGCTGGCTGCCGTTCTTCCAGGTGCCGAACCAAAGCAGAACCAGGCGAACGTGATGCTGGCGGGCTCCGGCCAGCAGCGCGTCGATCACGCTGTGGTCGTATTGACCTTGCCGTGGTTCGAACTGTTCCCAGTAGACCGGTGTTTCTACCGTGTTGACATGGAGGTATTCCATGGCGGGCCACACCTTCGGCAGCATGGCAGGCCAGGCGCTGGAGTTATGCGTCTGCGCGCCCAACATGAGGTAGGGCGCGCCGTCCACCATCAGGGCATAGCGCCCGTCCTTCTTCACCAGGCGGGGAATCGGGCGTTCCTTCACCTGGGCGGAAAGCGTAGCGGCCACGCTCAAGGCCACGAAAGCAGCCAGAACTGCGGAATCTATTTTCATTTACGAAACTCCATGGATCATGTGTCACCTGATTTGGTGGGGCGGACCCCCTGGTCCTGGGGTCCCCTCTGGGGACGGACGCCCTCGTCCCGCAGCCGGAATGACGATTGCAGCATCGTGCAAGACGCCAGCAGGCCGACGGGGCGTCGGACGCGGGCCCAGGGGTCCGCCCCACCAATGCCCCACCATTCCATCTATTTCTCCGAATACATACGCACCGTCGATGCCGCCTTGCCGGCCAGCGGATCGCGGACCAGCGCGAAAGCGCCGTTGCGCCGCGCGGCTTCCACGGGACGCAGCACGTTGTCGGCGGGCAGGCAGACCAGTCCCCGCGCGCTCTGCGCCGCGGCGGCGTAGACCACCATCTCGATGTTCGACCAGTCCAACTGGGAGGTGGATTGCGCCAGCTTCATATGCGGG
>JANYJN010000492.1 GCA_025358475.1 Candidatus Solibacter sp. | reverse complement strand
CCGCACGCTCACCCTGATCGGCGTGTTGAAGGGCTCCGTGTTTTTCCTCACCGCGCTGGCGCGGCACATCGAAATCCCCGTCAAAATCGATTTTCTCGCGATCTCGAGTTTCTCCAACAAAAGCGGCTCCCCCGGCGTGGTGCGCATCGCCAAAGATCTGGATGAGAGTATCGAGGGCGAGGACGTTCTGCTGGTCGAGGACATCGTCGATACCGGCTTCACCTTGCGCTACCTGTTGCAAACCCTGGCCGGCCGGGCGCCGAATTCGCTGTCCGTATGCACCTTCCTAGACCGCAACTCCCGCCGCATCGTGCAGGTCCCGGTGGACTTTCGCTGCTTCGAGATCCCCGACCGTTTCGTAGTGGGCTTCGGCCTGGATTCGAATCAGCTTTACCGGAATCTGCACTACGTGGCGGTGATGAAGCACGAGAAGGTGTGAGCGCGGAATGCGAGATAATGTTACCGATGGCGACTACAGACAAGGCCGATCTCTCCCGAATCACGCTCGTGCCGGGCCAACGCTCTGGGCATCCTTGTATCCGTGGACTTCGGGTAACCGTGTGGGACGTGCTAGATATGCTCGCTTGCGGCATGTCCGAGGATGAGATTCTGAGCGACTACCCATACCTGGAGAAGGCCGATTTCCCGGCAGTCTACGCCTATGCTTCCCAAACCGGGCGCGAGCGGATGTTGAATTGAAGCTTTTGTTTGACGCGAATCTCTCGCCCAAGCTTGTTCCCCGCCTCGCCGAGCTTTTTCCCGATTCAGTGCACGTTTTCGACACCGGTCTCGCCCGCTTCACATCAGACGAGGTGATTTGGGAGTATGCCAGGGCCAAGGGGTTCACCATCGTAACCGCTGATTCCGATTTTCTCGACCTTGCGAGATCCCGCGGCGCGCCTCCCAAGGTAGTCCGCCTGGAGAACTGCAATTACCGGACATCCCAGGTCGAAGACCTCTTGAGGCGGCATGGCATTCTGATAGCGGAATTGGAACAGTCCTCTCGGTCCACTCTCGTCATTCGAAGGACAAGCTGATTCACTGCCTTACTTCGGCGGCGCGTTGATCGCGACCGGATGGAACAGCAGATCCTGGAAATCGAAACTGAAATCCGTCAGCGGGGAGACCGCCTTCATGCGCACTTCATCGACCTTGCCATCGGGCTTCAGCGTGAATGTCACGTAGGCGTCGGCATCCAGGGTGCGATTCTTCCAACGGGCCACGAACGTGTCGTACTGCCAGTGCTCCAGATCGCCCGCCAGGTGCGGCGTGTGCGTGAAGTAGATGGAGAGCTTTCCCCCATGCTCCTGGATGCGCAGATCGCCGTACCAGGCGTCGCGGTAGCGGCCGGCATAGCTGGCCAGCGGGAGCGCGGGCTTCGTGTTGGGGTTGCGTTGGCCCGCCGCCTTCCTTACCGCTTCCTCGCCTTCGGCCCGCTGCTTCTTGAGGCGCGCGGCATAGGCCCCCACCCAATCGGCATCGGGCACGCCCAGGTAGTGATCGATCACCGTATTGGCGATGGCGGCATGGGCGGCGGTGACCTCCTGATTGGTGAGAATGACGATGCCGAGCTTCAGTTCCGGGACCAGCGCGGTGCGCGAAACGTAGCCCGAGAGCGTCCCCGTGTGGCCCACCAGGCGCTTGCCGCGATAATCGCGGAGATCCCACCCGAGGCCGTACGCATGGAAATTCGGCTGCGTGGCGGCAAAGGCGGCGGGCGCATCTGCTGACAACTCCTCGATCGGCAGGATGGTCTGCGCCGACCACATTTCCCGGGACTGCGCCGCGCTGAACAGGCGCGCATTCCCCATCGTGCCCACGCCGCCGCCGTTGAGTTGCACCCTCATCCACTTCGCCAGGTCCGCCACGCAGGTGATGATAGCTCCGGCCGGCGCGCTGCTGTTCATGTCCTCCTGCGGCAGCGCTTCCAGTTTGCCCGAGAGCGTGTTGTGCGGGGTGGCGACGTCCTTGCCCTTCGTGAGGGCTGCTACATCGGTGAACGTGTTGGTCATGCCGAGCGGGATGAAGATGCGGTCCCTGACGAAATCGTCCCAGCTCTTTCCCGTGACCGCGGGAATCAGTTGCCCGGCCACGATGTAGAGCAGGTTGTCGTAGGCATAGGCGCTGCGGAAACTGGTGGCGGGTTTGATGAAGCGCAGACGCCGGACGATTTCGTCGCGGCCCAGGTCGCCGGGTGGGAAGAACATCAGGTCTCCGGCGCCCAGACCCAGGCCGCTACGGTGCGTCAGCAGGTCGCGGATGGTCATTTCGCGGGTGACGTAGGGGTCGTACAACTGGAAGCCGGGCATGTGCTCGGTGACCGGGTCGTCCCAGCGGATCTTGCCTTCATCCACCATCATGGCGAGCGCGGCGGTGGTAAACGCCTTGGTATTGGACGCGATGCGGAACAGCGATTGCGCGGTGACCGGTGCCGCCTCGTTCTGCCGGCGCACGCCGTAGCCTTTGGCCAGCACGATGTTGCCGTCCTTGACGATGGCCACAGCGATGCCGGGAACATCGAATTCCTGGCGGGCGCGCTCCACTACCCGGTCCACATAGTCCTGTGCCGGGCACAGCGCTGCCGCGAACAACACAGCGGCCGGCAGGCGAAAGCGATTCAACATCGGCATACTCTCCGTTACTTCTCCCGCAGCATTTCGTCGTACACTTCCCGTTTGGATAATCCGCGGCGGCGCGCCACCAGCTTGATGGCGTCCATGCGCGGCATGCCATCGGAGATCAAGGTGTTCACGGCTTCCACCACGGGGGTATCGTCGGGCAGCGGTTCGGTGGCCTTGCCGATGAGCAGCGTGATCTCGCCCTTGACTGAGTCGCGCGATGCCAGTTGCGCGCGCACTTCGGCGGCGGTGCCGCGCAGATATTCCTCGTGAATCTTGGTCAGCTCGCGCGCCACCACGACGGGCCGCGGACCGAGGACGGTTTCGATGGCCTCGAGCGATTCCAGGATGCGGTGCGGCGCCTCATAGAAGATCAGGGTGGCCTGCTCTTCGGCCAGCGCTTCCAGCACGTGGACCCGCTGCCCCGACTTGCCCGGCAGGAACCCGCCGAAGTAGAAGGCGTCGGTGGGCAGCCCGGAACCGGCCAGCGCGGTTAGCGAAGCCGAGGGACCGGGCACGGCTTCGACGGCGATACCGGCGTCAATGGCGGCGCGCACCAGGCGGTATCCGGGGTCGGAGACCAGCGGCATGCCGGCATCGGAAACCAGCGCGATCACGGCGCCGCTGAGCAGGCGGGCGAGTAGTTCTTCGGTACGCTCCGCCTCATTGTGATCGTGATAGCTCACCGTCGGCTTGTGGATATGGTAGTGATCCAGCAGCTTGCGCGACTGCCGCGTGTCTTCGCAGGCGATCAGGTCGGCCGTGCCCAGCACGCGAACGGCGCGATAGGTGATGTCCTCCAGGTTCCCGATGGGCGTAGCCACCACGTAGAGCAGACCGGCCATGTACTGAGTATAGGTGGCGTGAAGTGGCAAGCGCTCCGGACCCGAAGGGTACCCCACTTAAATGAGCCTCTACGGCATCATCTGCATAAATCGTGGGGCGGACCCCAAGGTGCCGGCAGCGGGACGAGGGCGTCCCGCGCGGACCAGGGGGTCCGCCCCACCAACCCGGAAGTATTCCAGCTCTTGGGCCTAACAGTGGCATTGGGCGAAAGCGCCTGCTTCGCCTTTTCGCCTGCGGACCGCCTTATCTCACAGCTTTTAAGGGAGTTGGGGCCGCCATGGGAAAATACATAGGTGGATAGAGTTCCTGAGTTGAAGTTAATTGGTGAACCTGGAAAAGAGTTGGCAGTGTGGGAGTGGCCCGGCGAAGACCCGCCGTTTCTGTTCGCGCATGCCACCGGATTTCACGGCAGGTGCTGGGACCACATCATACGCATGTTTCCGGAGCGTCACTGCCTGGCGGTAGACGCACGCGGGCACGGGCGCAGCAGCCAGCCCGATCTGCCGTACCACTGGCGGATCTTCGGCCGCGACCAGACGGCGGTGGCGGAGCATTGGGACGTGCGCGATGCCATCGGGATCGGCCATTCCAGCGGCGGGCACACCACGGTGCAGGCCGCGGCGCTGCGCCCCCACACCTATCGCGCGCTGGTGCTGGTGGACCCCACGATTTTCCCACTGGAATACTACGGCACGCCACCGCCGGACGCCTCTTTCACGCTGCGGCGGCGCAACCTCTGGGCATCGCCCGACGAGATGTTCGAGCGCTTCAAGACGCGCCTCCCGTTCGCCCGCTGGCGGCCGGATATCCTGCGGGATTATTGCAATTTCGGCGTGCTGCCGCGCGATGGGAAATTTGTGCTGGCCTGCCCGCCGGCGGTGGAGGCGTCGATCTATCTGAACTCCAGAGAGCCGGCGTCGAATATCTATGCGGAGGTGGCGCAGTTGCCGCATCCCGTCGTAGTGATGCGCGCCGGCAGGGAACGGCAGCACGGCATCTTCGATTTGGCCGCGTCGCCCACGGCGGCCGACCTGGCATCGCGATTTGCCCACGGGCGCGAAATCCTGCTGCCGGAGGCGTCGCACTTTATCCCCATGGAAGAGCCCGAAATGGTGGCCGATGAGATTCGGAAGCTGGCTGCGGAAATCCCAGGCGTGGCGGCCATCGCTACCTAACCCGCCGAAGCCGGAACCAAACAGGCCGTGTATTTGACGCGGAGAACGCGGAGGCAGCGGAGAGACGTGGGCTGGCGCCGCGCGAGTCTTGGCGGAAGTTGGCGCCTATTTCGGAGTGCGGCAGGAGCCCGGCCAACATTGGCGGCGAATAATGGGCGTGAGAATATTCTGCCAGAAAGTTGCCGAATTCAACCATGCAGGTACGAACGGTTGCGGCTCGGATTGCAGCCCTCTAGGTAGGGCGCGGTGTCCGCGGCTACTTCTGCTCCAACAGCGCCGCGCGGCGAATCCGCTCGCCCTTGAAGACCACCAGCGAGATCCGCTCGGTGGCGGCGATTTCCTGCAGCGGGTTGCCGTCCACCAACAGCAAGTCGGCATCCATGCCCTGGCGGATAGCGCCGATGCGCTTGTCCGCACCCAGCAGTTTCGCGGCGTTGACCGTGGCCGCCTGCAAGGCTACCGTCACCGGAATGCCGGCATCCACCCAGAGCTGCAATTCGCGGTGCAGGGAGGATCCGTGGAAGACCATGGGATTGCCCGAATCGCTGCCCATCACCAAGGGGACGCCGGCCTTCCAGGCGCGCAGCAGGTTGGCGCGCGCAGTGGCGAGCGCGTGCTGGAACAACTCCGCCTTGGCGGGATCGGCACCTTTTCCGGAACCGACGAACTCGCGGGTTCCCTTGAGCAGGCGCGCGGGCACCACCTGCTGCACAAGGGAATGATTGAGGACGTCCGGTTTGCCGCCGAAGTAGAGCGCGTAGGCCTCGGCGACGGCGAGCGTCGGGTCGAGGTAGATGCCGTCCTTGGCCATGCGTTCCAACAAACGGTCGGGGATCTCGTCGCGCCAGGAACCGTGTTCCACGCTGGCGCTGCCGATCTCCACTGCGTCGGCCACATCGCGGGCGTCGCCGGTGTGGGTGGCCAGCGGCAGGTGCAGCACGTGCGCCTCCTCGCTCACGGCGCGGACCAGGAGCAGGTCGAGCCGGTCGTAGAGCATGCCATCGCCCCAGCCCGCTTCGAGGATCGCCTTGATGCCGTCGACGCCCCTGGCCTTGAGTTCGCGCACCTGTTTGCGGGCTTCCTCGGGCGTCTTGGGAGTGCGCACCAACTGCGCCTTCAGGGTGTCCTTGATGGCGGCCGGCAAGTGCTCGACAAACTCCGCGCCGTGACCGCCCTCGGTGGTGAACATGGGTCCGCAGACGAAGAGTTGCGAGCCGAGCGTGGCGCCATCCGCGATGGATTTACGCAGCTTGAGGGAAGCGTCCAGGCCATCGCCCACGCTCCGCGCCGCGGTGACGCCACAATAGAGCAGGGCGGCGGCGGAGTGCGGCATGGTCTTTTCGACGTCGTAATCGCGGCTGTCGGTGGAGATGCCGCCGGAGGCCGCCAGATGGACATGGGCATCGATCAGGCCGGGCAGCAGCGTCTTGCCCGCGCCCTCCACCACCTCAGCTTTCAGCGGGTCGGGATCTGGCGCGGCGCCTTCGTAGACGCCGGCGATCTTGCCATCGCGAACCAGCACGGCTCCGTTTTCGATGACCTTGCCATCGCCAATGAAGACGCGCGTATTGCGGATCAGGAACACGCCGGAGCGCTGCAGATCGCGGAACAGCGCGGCGTTATTGCCCAAATGCTGCTTGCTGTACGCTTGCCACGTGCCCATCGCCACGAACGGCGCCAGTACCGCCACCACCCAAAGCTTTTTGCGCGGCCGGATCTTTTCTTCCTTCTCCCAGCGGAACAACTGCATGGCCAGAAACAAGCCGAGCACCGTGGTAAGCAGCAGCGCGGCCACGGCCGGGGCGTTGTCCCAAAGATTCTGATTGCGGAAGAAGATACCCTGGAAACCGCTGACCAGGTACGAGGCCGGCATAAATTGCGCCAGGGTCTGGGCCCACTTGGGCAACATCGCCGAGGGTACGGTGGCGCCGCTCAAGAACAGCATCGGCATGTAAACGCTCTGTATGGCGATGGTGGCTTCGGCCATGGTGTTGGTGACCGCGGCCAAAATCAGACCGATGGCGCGCAACGAACAGACGCCGAGCGAGGCCATCACAAACAGCGACAACCAATTCCGCGGCATCGGCATGGCGTAGATAAAATGCGCCAGCCCCACCAGCAGGAAGATCACGGGAAGGAAGAGCAGCCAGCCGCTCAACATGGCGGCCACCAGAATGGGGAGCGGGGAGATGGGCGTGACCTTGAAGCGTCGCAGGATATTGGCCTCGCGCTCCTGCACGCTGCGCATCCCGGCGCCCCACAACCCGTTGCCCAGTATGCCCATCACCAGCACGGTGCTGACGAAGTAGGCGATGCCCGCGCCCACGCCGGCGTGAAACAGCTCGGCGAAACCGAAGAAGAAAATCAGCGGGAACAGGTAATTGAAAAACAGCACGCCGCGATCGCGCAGCGTCAGCCGCATATTGCTTTTGAACAGCGCGAGGTAGACTCTCATTCCCGCAGACTCTTTCCGGTAAGTTCGATGAAGGCGTCCTCCAGCGACGGCCGCTTGATGCGTATGTCGGCCAGTTCCACGCCCTTTTCGTCGAGCCACTTGACCATTTCCACCACGATGCGGGCGGGGCGGCCGGTGGTGACGGCAATCTTCGTGCGCGGTTGGTCCACCGTGACCTGGTCGGCTTCCGGCCAGTGCGGCAGCGGCAGATCGCCCAGCGGGGCGGCGAGCTCAATTTCGATGGTGGAATGGGCCAGCGCCTTTTCCTGAATCTCGCGCGGCGTGCCCATGGCAACGATGCGGCCTTCATCGACGATGGCCACGCGGTCGCAGAGTTTCTCCGCCTCTTCGATGTAGTGGGTGGTGAGCAGGATGGTGCGCTGCTCACGGCGCAGGTCCAACACGAGTTCGTGGATTTCGAGGCGAGCCTGCGGGTCCAGGCCGGCGGAGGGCTCGTCGAGAAAGAGCACTTGCGGGTCGTTGAGCAGGGCCAGCGCCAGGGCGAGCCGCTGCTTCTGTCCGCCGGAGAGTTTGCCGTATTGCGTGTCGCGCTTCTCCCAGAGTTGCAGGCGCTTCAAGAGCTGGTCGCCATCCACGGTGCGCGTGTAGAAGGCGGCGAACAGTTCCATGGCCTCGCAGACCTTGAGTTTCTCTTGGAGGTTGGTGGATTGCAGGCAGACGCCGACGCGGTCCTTAAGCTGGCGGGTTTGCACGTCGGGGTCGCAGCCGAGAACGCTGACGCGTCCGCCCGTGCGGGTGCGCAGCCCTTCAAGGATTTCGACGGTGGTGGTCTTCCCGGCGCCATTGGGGCCGAGCAGGCCGAAGACTTCGCCGGCGCGCACTTCGAAATCGATACCCTTGACGGCCGGGAGACTGCCGTAGCTCTTGCGGAGGGCTTCCACCTGGATGGGATTGTCCACGAATTCTCCAGTCTCTCACAGGCTGGCTTGCTATAGCATGGTATGGAGAGTGATCGGTGAACGCACGGCTATTTCAGTTCGAATGGGACGAGGTCAAGGCGGATGCAAATGCACGTAAGCATGGTGTCACTTTCGAACTGGCCTCCACGGTATTCCACGATCCGCACCTGCTCACCGTCGCCGATCTGGAGCACAGCGACACCGAGGAGCGCTGTCCGTCGTCTACCTTTGCTCCGCCGCCGACCCCGCCGCGCTCGACATCAGGCTGATATCGGCCCGCAAATCGACGCTGGCTGAGAGCCGGCAGTATCAGGAGGGTTTATGAGCAATCAATCAATCGAAGACAACGACATGCCGGCCGAGATCGACTTCAGCAAAGGGGTTCGCGGTCTCCACCATATCCCTCCCGGCGCCAGGGTGCTGATGCCCGCCTCCATCGAGAAGAGCGTGTGGGCGTACTTCTCCGGCAAAGCCGAGGAGCGGGGCATCCAACTGTCGGAACTGCTGACCGAAGTGCTGAAGCGCGATATCGAGATCAGTGAAGCGCTGAAGTAGGCAACTGCCGGACGTCGTCGTCAGTCCTCTAATTCGCGTTGATGCCGAGCTTGGTGTTGACCTTGGCCAGTTCCTTGCGGAAGAGGCGGTTTTGGGGATAGTCGCGGGCCAACTCGGTCAACCACTGCTGGGCCTCCTGGGGACGCTTCTCGCGCAGCCCGATGATGCTCAACATGATCTTGGAGAAGGGTTTGAAGTAGTGCCCCTCGCGGGCCACCAGCCTGAGGCGCTCCACGCCACGGTCCTTGCTGCCATCCACGTTATCGAAGTGTACGAACCATTTGATGAAGAATGGAAGGCTGCCGATCATGTACTCGGAGATACCCGCGGTCAGGTAGGCATCGTAGAATTTCGGATCCACCTTGAGCAGGCGTTGGGCGTAGCTGTTGGAGCGTTTGGCTATTGAGAGGCTGGAGAACTGCTTTTTCTCCACAAATGCCATGTAATCCGTGGCCACACCTTGAGCCACGCTCATGGCGAACAAGGCTTGCGGGTCATCCGGGTTGATCTTGAGCGCAGCGTCGGCGCGGGTTTCGACATCATGGACAGCGCGCACGAACTTCTCGCGGGTGACGGGATCGGGGTCCAGCTTTTTCTTTTTCTCGGCAATCTGCTTGTCGTCGGTGAGGAATTCGCTTTCCAGAATGCCGAGCCGGTCGAGTTCGTAGAACAAATATGCGGAAGCGCGAAACGCGTAGGGCAGCGGGTCCTGTGGGGAGGTGGCAATGGTGCGGTCGAGGATCTCGTGGGCAGCCACATAGTCCTGGTTGTACATGCGCTGCAGCGCCGTGTCGATACCGTTGGGTTCGGCGGCGTGGAGTGCGGAAACGCACAGAAATAAAGCAAGAGGCTGGATTCGCAAAATGAATGCCTACGCTAATGTTACCGTTTATCGACGACGCTCCGCCACCACGGTGATCTGGATATCGCGCGCCTGGCGCACCACCTGCTGCACAATGGTTTCCCCGAACCTTTTCCACCAGGGGCGGGCCGGACTTCGCCCCACGAAAATCTGGGTGACGCGGTGGGCGCGGGCGAACTCAGCGATGCTGCGCGGCACGTCCTCACCTTCTACTACGTGCGTTTGGATGCGCAGGTTACGCGCGAAGCTCATGTGGCGCTCCACGGTTTCGCCGACGCTTTGGGACGGGGCTACGTGAACCGCCAGGCAATCGGCGCGGAGATAGTCCGCCATGCGCTTGCCGCGGCGGATCAGGTTAGCCGACGAGGGGCGCCCGGTGAGGCAGATGAGGATGCGCTCATCGCGCCGCGGCGCCAACAGTTTCTCTTCCACCTCGTGGGCGGTGTGGCGGATGGCGAGCTCGCGGAGCGCGGTGAGGTTGGCTTCGGCGAAGAAGTTATCAAGCGCGCGGCGCGCCTTCCCGGAGGCGTAGACCACGCCGCGCTCGATGCGGTTGCGCAGGGCTTGCGGCGTGAGATCGACCAGCACGCACTCGTCGGCTTCATCCACCACCCAATCCGGAACGGTTTCGCGGACGCGGACTCCGGTAACGTGCCAGACCTGGTCGTTGAGGCTTTCCAGGTGCTGCACATTCATGGTAGTGAGCACGCCGATTCCGGCGTCGAGCAGTTCGTGCACGTCTTGCCAGCGCTTGGCGTTCTTGCTGCCGGGGACGTTGCTGTGGGCGAACTCGTCGACCACGGCCACGGCGGGCTTGCGGCGCAGCACCGCCTCGGTATCCATCTCCTCGAATTGGGAACCGGCGTAGGCAATGACGCGGCGCGGCACCAACTCCAGGCCCTCAATCTTGGCAATGGTCTCACTGCGGCCGTGGGGTTCGAAATAGCCGATGGCGACATCGACGCCCTGTTTGCGGAGGGCCTGGGCCTCATCGAGCATGCGGAAGGTTTTGCCGACCCCCGCGGCATATCCCAGGTAAACCTTGAGATGGGCGGGGCGCTTCATACGGAGATCCGTTCGATTCGCAGATGTCGATTCACCGCAGAGACGCAGAGAGCGCAGAGGAAAGCGCAGAGAAAACCAAGAATAGGCTCAGCGAAAGGGGCGGGCTTCGTGCCTCCCTTGGTGGCACTCGCTGCCCGCGCCGAGGCGTGAATCTTGGCCTTTCGGCCGCCCTGCTTTGTCTTCTCTGCGCTTATCTCTGCGATCTCTGCGTCTCTGCGTTGAATCGATTTCCGCATGAGCAGCCTCATTTCGCCTCCGCATGGGGAAACAGGCGGACGTCGAAATCCTCGGCGGCGTCGATCAATTTCTCGACCGGACTGCGGTCGCGCTGCGAGTGGCCGAGGAAGAGTTGCGTGATACGCTGCTCGTGAGCGAACTGGAGCAGCGTATCGGCGAAATCGCCGCCTTTCAGGCAATGCACCTGGGCGTCCATTTCGCGCGCCAGCGCGAGGTACCCATCCAGGCGAGCGCGGTCGGCGTCGTCCAGGGCGGGTTGTTCCACGTAGGCCACCAGCAGCGCTCCATGGAACCGCCGGGCGTTGCGCTGGCCGCTCTCCAGCATGGGGCGCGCGTTGCTGCGCGGCGTCAGGCACACCAGGATGCGCTCCTGTGCGCCCCAGGACGCCGAAACGCCGTGCGAGTCAAGGTAGTCCTGCAACTGGCGTTCCACCACGTCGGCGGCCAGCAGCAGGGCCAACTCACGCAGTTCGGCGAGCACGCGCGGGTCTCCCATGGCGACATCGGGCGGCGCATCGACCACTTCGATGTCATCGGCTTCGTGCAGGAACTTCTCGGGGATGCCGGTGGTGGCGCGCTTTCCGGTGAAGCGCTCGACGGCCGCCTGCTGCTCCCGGATGAACTGCACGTTGACGGCGGTGATCACGGCGATCCCCTGGTGCAGAATCTCCTCCACATCCTGCCAGCGTTCCGGGTTGCGGCTGCCCGGCGGATTGTTGAATGCCAGTTGATCGATCAGGCAGACCTCGGGATGGCGGCGGAAGATGGCGGGTAGATCGATGGCGCCATCGAGAGAGGGGACAATCTCCAGGCGGGAGACAATCTCGCGGACGGCGACGGGGATCTCATTTTGCGCGGCGGCGATCACCACGTCCTGACCGCGTTCCTTGCGACGGCGGCCCTCGTCGAACATGCGCAGCGATTTGCCCACGCGCGGCGCGTATCCAAGGAAGATTTTGAGGCGGCCGCGCCGTTCACGCCGCTCCTCCGCCTGCACGCGGCGCAACAGTTCGTCGGGATTGGGCCTGCGATCAGTTCGGGGCGTCACTGTGTCTAGATTAATCCTACTTGGCAGGCGAGAATTTGGCAGGCGGA
>JANYJN010000484.1 GCA_025358475.1 Candidatus Solibacter sp. | reverse complement strand
TCCATCCGACGCAAAACGCCGGTGCCGCGCATAAAAGATCTATCATTAAGTAATGACGGCAAGGTATACCCTCGGAATCCTTGCAGTTGCCGGCCTCTTCACGGGCGCCTCATGGCTACACGCCCAGACCGCACCGCTGCAAATTACTCCCGATTCCCTCCCGCCCGCTACGCTGGGCGCCTCGTACAACCAGCAAATCGTCACCACGGGAGGCGTCTGCTCAAGCAACGGCACAGCGTCCAGCAAGATCGATGCCGGCGCTCTCCCGCCCGGGCTCTTCCTTACTTCTCCCACGACCAACCAGAAGGCGTGGTTCCTGCAGGGGATTCCCGTCGCTCCAGGTAACTTCAGCTTCACCGTCCACCTGCTCTGGACTTACAACCGCGTCAGCCCCGTGGATACCAACTGCGTCGATGACGTGTCCAAACTTCTCACCCTTATCGTCCAAGATAGCAATCCCAATCCGAACCCCAATCCGAACCCTAACCCGAACCCGAACCCGAATCCCAACCAAACCCTCGCCGTCGATCGCCCACAGATCGCCGCCACCTATCGCATCCCCCACCTTCCTCCTGGTGCGGACGCGGTGCAGGTGACCTCCACGGGAGGGGTATCCGCCATCACCGTCCAGTCGGTCACCGATTCGGGCGGCCCCTGGTTGAGTGTGACGGCGCGTGATTCCAGCACGCCTACGGCCCTCGCCATCAGCTACTCTGTCAGCGGTCTACCGCAAGGCACGTACACCGGCCGAGTGACCGTGAGCATCACCGAAACGCTGGTGGCCTTGACCATCCCGGTCACCCTTGTGGTGACCACCGATACCACCAGCGTGCTCCAGTCCGCTCCCGCGTCGCTCGCGTTTTTCTCGGTCTTGGGAGGCGCGGACCCGCCTGCCCAACCGGTCAAAATTAGGGTCTCCGGCATTACGGCCTCCACCGATAACTTGATCTTCCAGACGATTGTGTCCGCGGCCCCGCCCAACGGCAAGTGGCTCTCGGTGAGCCCCACCACCGCCCTCACGCCGGCGACACTTACCGTCGCGGTCACCGCCAAGGACCTCCCCGCTGGCGTGTATAACGGCGTCCTCAGGCTGGCCTTCGGCGGCAACCCTAACAGTTCCATCCCCGTAACGTTCACCATACAGGCGCCGGCGCAGAGGCCCACCATTGCGGCCGGAGGAGTGGTGGACGCCGCCGGTTCCGGCCACGCGGTTGCGCCCGGCACCTGGGTTTCCCTGTTCGGCACGGCGCTCTCCGTCACCACGCGCGCCTGGCGCGACGCCGATTTCCAGAACGGACGCCTGCCCACCTCGCTGGACGGCGTCAGCGTCACCATCAACGGAAAATCCGCCGCGGTCGCTTTCATCAGCCCGACCCAGATCAACGTGCTGGCCGCCGATGACGCCGCCACCGGACTGGTGCCGGTCCAGGTGAAGAATACGGCCGGCACCAGCGATGGCGTGCTCGTGCTGCAGCAGACCGCCGCTCCGGCGCTCTTCGAATTCCCCGGCGCCAAATATGCCGCCGGAGTTCACGTCGATGGAAGCTATCTCGCGGGGCCGTCGCTGGTGCAGCAGGGCATCCCCGGCACGGCCGCGCATGTGGGCGAAACCATCGTGCTATTCGGCACCGGCTTCGGCGCCACGCAGCCCGCGATTCCGGCCACGGACCTGGTGCCGGCGCCCCTGACCCTTGCCCATCCCGAGGAATTCAGCTTACGCATCGGCGGACTCGAAGCCGTCATCGTTTACGCCGGCCTCATCTCTCCCGGCCTCTACCAGTTCAACGTGGTGGTTCCGCAAGTCGCCGCAGGCGACCAACCCGTAGTCGCGGAACTGCGCGGCCTGCGGACCCAGTCCGCTCTCCTGGTCACCATCCAGCGCTGAAGCGCGAAGGAGAAGTCGAAGCTGCTCCCGGATGGGCAAGCGGGAGGTGGTTAGAAAGTAAACCCGCGCTCCGAAAAGAGCGCGGCCTCACGGTCGCGGTTCGGACTGGAGTTGCGTTTGCGTCAAGCAGGGCCGCGACCGTTAGGAGAACTTAGCAGTTGCCTCCCTGGCGCACGCACTCCTAGGTGCGCCACATCTTCCAGTCAGCCAATGTGAGTTATTCCCCGGTTAGCCCTTAGCCCAAATCCAGTATGTGGCGACTGAGTGGGAAACCAATCGGAGCCGCGACCAGGAGGGAACTTGCTCGACTCGCCTTGCGGACAACGCCGAGCTCCTTGCCACAGACGAGGTCCGTGGTGGAATGTGCCGGGAAACCTGACGCGCGGGGTAACAGGGCCTGCGGGCTGGGGTTTGATTCGGAAGAGGCGGAGAAGACGCACGAGCCAGGGAAGGATCAAGATTCACGCGCTCGCCGAGTGGCGGAGCGAGTAGAGGACGCGGAGCAAAGAAGTCCGACCTTCGCCCGGATGAACAAGGCAGAGCCTTATCCCACTGGGCACCACGAGAGCCGATTGCGCTATCCCGCCGCCTTACATCTGTCATGCCGGCGGCGTGACAATTCCCACTGGTAGCGCCGGCACGTTCGGCCGCAACATGTTGGAAGAGGGCAAAAGAAACATGCCTGTTGCGGAATTAGAGAACGTCACCAAGAATTACGGAGCGGTGGCCGCGCTGCGCGGAATCTCTCTGGCGATCGAGCCCGGCGAACTGCTGGCGGTGCTGGGCCCCAATGGCGCGGGCAAGACCACCGCGGTGCGCATTTTGCTGGGACTCACGGCACAGACCTCGGGCCGGGCGGCCATATTCGGCCACGCCCCGGGCAGACACGAAGCCAAACTGCGCCGCGGCGCCATGCTGCAAGTGGCGCGCGTTCCGGAGACGATTCGCGTGCGCGAGCACATCGAACTGTTTTCGAGCTATTACCCGAAGCCGCTGAAGTTTGCG